>SUWS01000024.1 GCA_015061365.1 Lentimicrobiaceae bacterium
AATAATTTATATAGTTGGCACGACTTCTTGAAAAAAGTAAACGAAAAGATAAAGAAGACAACTTTGTCTGAAGATAAGCAGATGGGTAATTTCTTCATAACAAGTAGCATTGATGAGCGTCAGTTTATCGACAAAGTTATGTTCTACTTATGGAATGATATCTGCAAAGATGAATATGGTGCTAATAGTTTCTTCCGTAGATATATAGATGAAAATAATCCAGAATCGGAGTTCTCATTCAATGATTTATTTGAAGAAAATTATAAAGATATTCTAACAGGTTTTATGAAATATCTTTCTGTTGAAATAATAAAAACAGAAAACAATAGTGAACAATGAAACTCTACTTTGAAGAATATCAGTATCCTTTAAACTTGTTGCAAGATAATATCGGCGATGAGGTAAATCTGTCGCGTCAAAATGATAAGGCAAATATACCTTATGTCGGTTATTATTATAATGCCAAGATAAATGATACAGTCTTCATTCTGCCTAAAGTTTTTATATCTGAAAAAGGAAAGGCTTTTGACAGGTATGATCCAGAAGATATTATTGATATTTCTTCAAATGATGAGAAGTTAAAAGAATTTAAGAAGAATTCAGATGATGAAGTCGTGTTTGAATTGTCGGTTTGGCTTTATCAGGCGATACATCATTATTACGAAAGAAGACAAAACACTACCATAACATCTGATGTTCAGTTGCAGAATGTCAGACCGATAGGAGAGAAGAACTCTAAGACCATAATTGAAATCATCCTCGAATTACGAGAGTTCAGCAAAAAACATCGTAATCTTTTCACTTATATTTCTCTCATCAAATCGAGTGGCAACAACAAAATCCATTGGACTAAAACTATCAGCAAGGTGCAACCCGTATTGCAGGATGGAAAGCCTTATTACATGGATTTCCGTAATAAGAATAAGGTGATAAACTTTGATGAGGAACTTATTTCTTTGTTTTATTCGGTACTTAACTATCTAAGCCAGACATATCATTTTAAATTCAATCAGGCGCAAGGTTATACTATCTTGAAGCCATCAAAAATACAATCTCTTATTGATACTCAAAAAGGAACCAGATTGTTGAAGAAGATTCGCCGCAACTATTTCACTGACGAACTTGTGGAACTTTGGAATCTACTTTATATATTTTTTGAAAGGGCTGAAATGGTCGCTTCCGGAAAATCATATCACGAGAAGTTGTTGGTAAGCAATTTCAATCTCGTTTTTGAAGATATGATAGACCAACTCATCAGCGATGACAGAAAAGATTTGCCTGAAGAATTATTCAAACAAGATGACGGTAAATTGGTTGACCATATTTACAAAGACAAGTCTCTGATAGAGGAGGACAAGAATATTTATTTCATTGGCGACAGCAAATATTATAAGGATACAACCAATATCGGAAAGAATTCTATTTACAAACAGTTTACTTACGCAAAGAATGTTGTTCAGTTCAATATAGATGTGTTCAATAAAAGGAGAGTAAGTGAAAATGTGAAAGATTGCCGTTATCGTGACCCGTTGACAGAAGGATATAACATTACGCCTAATTTCTTTATTCGAGGTGCTATTGACTTTAAAAATCCTAAAAGTCAAGAGATGCAGTTGATTAAGAATGCTGAACGATTACGGCAGAATGAGCATTTCTTCAATCGCTTGTTCGATAGAGATACTCTATTCTTACAGACATACAATATTAACTTTATGTATGTTGTTGCTTCGTATGTAAATAACTCATCAGATATTGGAGTGAAGAAGTCGTTGCAGACTTTGTTTAGAAATAACTTCATCACTTTCGTAGAAACAAGATTTGATTTTTCTGTATTGGAACCAAAACGAGGAAGTTTAGAAGATGCTGTAGAAAAGAATTTTAAAAAACTGAACGGCAAAATTTATAAGCCAAGCGATACAGACGAGTTGGTAATTTTAGCTCTCGATAAGGACAAGAAACATCAGTTTGAAAATCTCAAATTATTGTCCGAGATTGAAGACGATTTCTATGTCTATGATTATAAATTAGGGACAGAACCGGTAAGTCAACATAAAACAGAGAGTGTTAAATCTCTTATTGAATATAAGTTTTTCGATGCAGAAGAGAATGTTTCGACAGCTGCGGAGCAAGAAGTTTTATATGAGAAAAAGACGGATAAATACAAGAGATATCAAGAATCTGATACCATTTTATTTGGTGTATATAAAGACGAAAAACATTTGGAATGGATTCAGAAAAATGCTAAATATAATGTTCGTTTAGGCAAGCGTGCCGGAGCAGTTAAAAGAAACAAACAGGTCATATCCGCCAAATATCTTGTGTTGTATGAATATAAGAATGAAGCGGAATATTATGTTTATAAATTAGATACCAAACACCATATTTACGATACCGATAAAATGAGAGAATTGGAATACCCAACAACACATACGGATAATCACAAATATTACATCTATAATCTTATAGAGCAGACTGAAGAATTAGGTGAAATCAATGTTAAGGATATTCTTACCCGAACAGGAATATACGAGGCAGATGGAACTCCGATTTATGTTTATAAAGGAGATTTAAAAACATATTAATACTTATACATCTCCTTCCTACCAACTTCCTGTTAAGTTCCTGTCAGGTTCCTGTCAAGTTCTTGTCAAGTTCTTGTCAAGTTCTAACCTCAAAAAAAATCAGTCGGCGGAGAAGACATCCACCGACTGATAAAGGAAGGTTTCTCGGTATCAGGCAATAGAAGGATGAGAAAGACTCACGCCCTCATCACCTCTGCACGACGAAACCATGTCGTAGATAGCAACACGCTTGTTGGCATTGTAAACCAACGGCATCGCGAAGTCAGTATCCGAAGCGTTGCCAACTCCGCTGTTATCGCCCCACGACAATGCGACCTCACCCTCGTTATTCAGCAGCTGAATGTTCAGAGGCAGCTCGAGACTACCCTTCGACACCATCACCTTCGAGTAATCAACGCCAAAATCAGGCGAAACTTCATCGGCTTCAGAAACGCAATAGCCAAAGCGAATTTTCCGCGCTGCGCCAACTGCTTCGGGCTACGAGCGTCCTTCACATTAGGAGCAATACCCCTCTTTTTGGCTACATGTTATCCGTGCCCATTTGTGACATCAGTGGGAATATTTTTTCTCCCAAGGATTTCACAGATTTCCACAGATTTGGTTACATGTTATCCGTGTTCATTTGTGACATCAGTGGGAAATGTTCTTTTCTCCCACGGATTTCACAGATTTTCACAGATTTGGTTACATGTTATCCGTGCCCATTTGTGACATCAGTGGGAATATTTTTTCTCCCACGGATTTCACAGATTTTCACGGATTTGGCTACATGTTATCCGTGTTCATTTGTGTTATCAGTGGGAATATTCTTTTCTCCCACGGATTTCACAGATTTTCACGGATTTGGTTACATGTTATCTGTGCCCATTTGTGTCATCAGTGGGAAATGTTCTTTTCTCCCACGGATTTCACAGATTTTCACAGATTTGGTTACATGTTATCCGTGCCCATTTGTGTCATCAGTGGGGAATGTTCTTTTTTCCCACGGATTTCACAGATTTTCACGGATTTGGTTACATGTTATCCGTGCCCATTTGTGTCATCAGTGGGAAATATTTTTCTCCCACGGATTTCACTGATTTGCACGGATTTGGTTACATGTTATCCGTATTCATTTGACATCAGTGGGAATATTTTTTCTCCCACGGATTTCACGGATTTTCACAGATTTGGTTACATGTTATCCGTGCCCATTTGTGGTATCAGTGGGAATATTTTTTCTCCCACGGATTTCACAGATTTTCACAGATTTGGTTACATGTTATCCGTGTTCATTTGTGGTATCAGTGGGAATATTTTTTCTCCCACGGATTTTCACAGATTTGCACGGATTTGGTTACATGTTATCCGTGTTCATTTGTGTTATCAGTGGGGAATGTTCTTTTCTCCCACGGATTTCACAGATTTGCACGGATTTGTTTTCTTGGTAGCCGCCAATGCGTTAGGGATTGGAGCGGCATCCTTTTGGAGCGTCAGCGGAAAAAGATATAGCGGAAAGCCCGACGGCGATAGCCGGAACGCCCTCCTTTTTAAAGTTTAGAGTTTAAAGTTAATAGTTTAGAGTAGTTTAAAAGTTGAAAGTAATTAAGTTTTAAAGTTTATTTGCTCTGTGCTCAATGCTCGAAGCTCAAAGCATAACCCTAAACCAAAATAAGTCAGTCAGTTTATCCACGAAAACATATATTATCCGAGAAAATATTTTTTTGCAAAAAACAGATAAAAATACGTCTGTATATAAAAAATGTTTGTATCTTTGCACCATTAGAATCCGCCACGTTTCCCAACGAACAGCGTACCAGGGCGGAACTTTTTTTATATGCCCAATGCAATGGGATTTACCAAGAATTGGGAACAGGAACCCCTATGGAATACAAGTTTATAGTTTATAGTTTAGAGTTAATAGTTTATAGTAGTTTTTAAGTTGAGAGTAATTAAGTTTTAAAGTTTATTTGCTCTGTGCTCAATGCTCGAAGCTCAAAGCAAAACCCTAAACCAAAACAAGTCAGTCGGTTTATCACTGAAAAATCATGTTGTCCAAGAAAATAATTTTTTTGTTAAAAAAGATTAACTTTATTTTTCTTGACAGAGAGGAGGAAAGACTGTATCTTTGCAAGGTAACTTTAAATACAAAATTTATGACAAAGAAACAAGCATTACAATTATTTGAGCAGAAGAAAGTCCGCACAATCTGGGACGAGGAACAAGAAAAATGGTATTTCGCAATCGTTGATGTCGTCGCTGTCTTGACGGAACAAGATGATTATCAGCTATCAAGAAACTATTGGAAAGTATTGAAAAATCGTCTAAAGAATGAAGGAAACGAAACGGTTACAAATTGTAACCAGTTCAAATTTCAAGCAGCTGACGGCAAGATGCGACTTACGGATGTGGCTGATACAGAACAACTGTTTCGTCTTATTCAGTCGATACCGTCACCAAAAGCAGAGCCTTTCAAGATATGGATGTCGCAGGTGGCAAGCACACGCCTCGAGCAGATGCAAGACCCAGAACTCTCCATCGAACAAGCCATGCTCGACTATAAACGTCTCGGCTATTCCGATTCATGGATCAACCAACGACTGAAAAGCATCGAGATACGCAAAGAACTGACCGACGAATGGAACCGCACCGGAGTAACGGAGAACTATCAGTATGCCACACTTACAGATATTATCACAAAAGAATGGAGCGGATTCAAGACTAAGGAATACAAGCAGTTCAAAGGATTGAAGAAAGAAAGTCTTCGTGATAATATGACAAATGTAGAATTGGCTTTGAACATTTTAGCAGAGGCGTCAACGACGGAAATATCCAAGGAGAAAGACCCTTCAGGATTTGAAGAAAATAAGGTCGTGGCAAAAGAAGGAGGAGAAGTCGCAAAGATAGCGCGTGAACAGTTAGAGGCTAAGATAGGGAAAAGCGTCATCTCACATAGAAACGCCAAAGACTTTCTTCAGCTGCCAGAAGAATGAAGAATTAATAATTTTCAGTTCGCGACACTCAACTTTCAACTACAGACATCCGTGCCCATTTGTGTTATCAGTGGGGAATGTTCTTTTCTCCCACGGATTTCACAGATTTGCACGGATTTAGCAGAAATTTTACTCATTGGATTATTTTCTGCCGCCTTGGAGAAATCGCGTTAAGAAATTTTATTGACGGAGCGATTAAAACAAAAATACTGTCTGAGCGCAGCGAGTTTATTTTTGTTCAGCGGAGACGATAAAATTTTAGCAGATTTATCCGCAGCGGCGAACTTTTTCTGTTTCTCTTTTTTGCGGGAAAAAAGAGAAAGAAAATAATCAAGATGTTAAGGGAACTTCTATAAATTCCACGTTTAAATAATTTTTGACAATTGCAATAAAAACTTTTGCATGCTTTATGTTTTTTATCGGAATCTTTTCGTCTTTCTTTCAATTACATAGCTCGCTATGCTCTTTCGAGAAATACAAAAATCTTCTCAATAAAAATTCATAAATCATTTGCAAAGCAATTTATAGAAATTCCCTTAAAAAAGATTAACTTTATTTCTCTTGACAGAGAGGAGGAAAGATTGTATATTTGCAAGAAATATTTAAATCCAAAACTTATGAAAACAAACTCAATCATTGTTAAAGAAGTAGTCATCAGGACTATAGTTAAAGATAGCATCGACTATATCTGTATCACAGACATAGCACGTCAAAAAAACAATATCGAACCCAAGGACGTGGTAAAGAATTGGATGCGTCAGAAGAATACTTTAGAATACCTTGGCTTATGGGAAAAATTAAACAACCCGATGTTCAAAGGGTTCGAATTCGACCCCCTTTTAAGAGATGCTGGCAGTAATTCGTTTACAATGAGTCCAAGCCGTTGGGTTGAACTGACAGATGCAATAGGTATAATAACAAAAACAGGGTCTGGTGGTGGCACATACGCCCAGCGTGACATAGCTTTCAAATTCGCGAGCTGGGTATCAGTAGAATTTGAACTATATCTTATCAAAGAATATCAGCGTTTGAAGTCGGAAGAACAAAAGAGTCTCGGATGGTCGGCGAAACGTGAATTGACCAAAATAAATTATCACATTCACACCGATGCGGTGAAATCACATCTCATTCCCAATGAGATTAGTGCTTCGCAAAAGAATACGATATACGCTGAAGAAGCAGACGTCCTAAACGTGGCGATGTTTGGTATGACGGCAAAAGAATGGCGTGACAATAATCCTGATTTAAAAGGTAATATCAGAGACTACGCTTCTATCAACGAACTGATATGCCTATCAAATATGGAAAACATCAACGCTGTACTAATCAACGAAGGCGTCAGCCAAAGCGAACGCTTGGAACGCCTCAATAAAATCGCAATTCATCAGATGAAGATATTAGAGGATAATAACAACAGAAAGCTATTGAAATAAAATCTGAGACTTACTGCTCAAAGCAAAAACTTAAACCCAAATAAGTCAGTCGGTTTATCCACGAAAACATATATTATCCGAGAAAATATTTTTTTTGCAAAAAACAGATAAAAATACGTCTGTATATAAAAAATGTTTGTATCTTTGCACCAACAGAATCCGCCACGCTTCCCGATGAACAGCGAACCAGGGCGGAACTTTTATTTTATAGTTATACCAATTATGCCAAAAAATTATACGAAACCTCCGATTTCTATCTCGGAACAGATTCTTACATTAAAAAAACGAGGTCTTATCATAGATGACATCTCATTCGCAGAAAAGATATTAAGCGAAATAAGTTACTTTCGTTTCGCCGCATACCTGCGTCCTATGGAGAATGATAAAATCACGCATCAATTTAAAGACAACTCACTTTTTGAAAATGCAGTGCGACTCTACGAATTTGATTCCGAATTACGAAAAATGCTATTCAATGCAATTCAACACATTGAGGTCTCTGTCCGAGCCAAGGTGATACATAATTTTTCTATGAAATATGGTCCGTTATGGTTTATGAACGAAGTATTGTTTCGTGAAAAATCAAAATACATTGATAATTTCAAATGTGTGATACGAGAAGTAGAGCGTTCAAAAGAAGACTACATATTGGAGCATTATAGAAAGTACGACAATCCGCCATATCCTCCTGCATGGAAAACATTGGAATTGTGTTCTTTCGGGACATTATCGAAATTGTATTGTAATTTTTCTGATAATAAAATCAAGAAAGAAATAGCACATCAATTTAATGTACCCAATCATATAGTTTTAGAAAGTTGGTTGAGAAGTCTCGCATTGTTGAGAAATTATTGCGCACATCATGCCCGTCTCTGGAACAGACTTTTTAATGCAGGCCCGCAAATGAATGTAAAATTAAGAGGCTCGTGGATTTTATATCAAAATGTAAATCCAAATAAATTATATGCTTTATTATGTTGTATGGCATATTGTCTTGATAATCTTAGCTTAGGAAAAGGAAAAGATTTCAAATGCCAATTGAAGAAAGAATTGTCATCACATCCTTCAATAGACATCAATGCAATGGGATTTACCAAGAACTGGGAACAAGAACCCTTATGGAATACAAGTTTAGAGTTTATAGTTAATAGTTTATAGTAGTTTTAAAGTTTAAAGTAATTGAGTTTTAAAGTTTATTTGCTCATGGATCAAAACTTACTGCTCAAAGCAAGACCTTAAACTTTAAGCCTTAAACCTTAAACCAAAAGTTGAAAGTAATTAAGTTGCTCTGTGTTCTGAGAAAAAAATATTATCCTATCTGTTTTTTTCATATATTTGTAAGAACAAAATACAACTACATTTGACTTATGAATAACAACAAAACCACTACTTTATCTCAGTCGCAGATGGGCATCTATGTTGAATCTATCCAACATCACAACGAGTTAGTTTATCACATGCCTTTTTTATACACTCTCGACAAGGCTATAGACTTGGAACGATTGCGCGATGCTTTGTATAAGGTCATCGCTGCGCACCCTGCATTTTTCTCTTATTATACTACCGACGACAGCGGCGAGCCTCTCATCGAGGAACGTAAGGACTTGCCGATAGTTATAGAAATCAACGAGATAGATAATATGGAGGCTGTCAAACATGACATCTCCAAGCGTTTCAACTTGGCTGACAGCCGCCCTATACATATCGCATTATATTCCGGCAAGGAGCATAACTATATGCTTTTCGAGGTGCATCATATCATCGCCGACGGTGCGTCTGCCAGCGTCCTTATGAACGAGATCGACCGCGCATATAATGGCGAAGACATTGAACCGGAAGACTACACTTTCTACGATGTCACCGCCGAAGAGCTTCGACTTCGTGCAGGCTCCGAAGAATATGAGACGGCACGTCTCTGGTATGAACAGAACTTCAATATAGGCGATGTAGACACTCAGATCATCGCCGACCGTAACGAAAAAGAAGCTGCCGTCGTTCATGCAGAATATAACTTAAACATCGACAAAGAAAACATTCGTCATCTCATCGAAAGCACAGAGGTAAAAGCCGGCACTTTATTCACCTCTGCTTTTGCTCTTCTCATGTCGAAGTTTACCGGCGACGAACAGGTGCTGTTCTCTACGATATGGCACGGTCGCAGCGACAAACGCATGGCTCGCACTATGGGTATGTTCGTGAAGACTTTGCCCGTACATTACGCCTTCCATCGCGGCATGACACTCGCCGAACTCTTCGCTCATGGCGACAAGATCATCAAAGGCGCTCGTAAACACAGCGTCTTCTCATACGCCGACGCCAACGCTTCCTTGGGTATAAAGTCGAATTACTTATTCGTATATCAAGGTTATCTGTTCAATAACATCACCATCGGAGGTTATCCTGTCACGATGGAAGACTTGGAAGAGAGCGCGACGACAGAGCCATTGTCGATACAGATTTATCAAGAGTGTGACGGAGGTTACCGAGCCGTCGTGGAGTATTTCTCACATCTTTATTCCGAAGCTCTTGTCGCTCAGCTCATAGAGAGTTTCGAGGCGATACTCAACTCCATGCACGACGGGACACAGTCAATCGACGAGCTTTCATATATCACACCACGACAGGAAACGCTGCTCGACTCGTTCAACGCCACAGAACGTGAATACGACGCTTCACAGACTGTACTCTCATATTTCACTAAACACGTAGCGGCAAATCCGAATCACTTAGCTGTTGTTTATAAAGATAAGAAATATACATACAAAGAAGTCGATGAGTTGTCAAATAAGATTGCGCATCGTATCAACAACTCCGGTCTTGGTCGCGGCGATGTCGTCGCTGTACTTATCCCGCGTTCGGAATGGATGATGATAGCGTCGCTCGGCGTCCTGAAGGCAGGATGCGGTTACGAGCCTCTCGACCCGAGCTATCCCAACGAGCGTCTTCAATTTATGACTAAAGACGCTGGAGTTCGCATGATTATAGCCGACAAAGATTTGTTATCGGCGATAGAGTTAGACATCGAGAATGTGTTATTTACCGACGACATCATCACTCTAGATGAGCCGACGACAACGCCAAATATCGAGGTTCGTCCCGATGATCTTTTCATCATGCTCTACACCTCAGGTTCGACGGGAGTGCCTAAAGGCTGTATGTTAGAACACAGAAACATACTGTCGTTCGAGTTGTCGCACACGCAGATATGCGGCATCAACAGCGACTCTCGCGTCACCGCATACGCCAGCTACGGCTTCGACGCCTCGATGATGGAGACATATAGCGCGGTCGTAAGTGGCGCGACCTTACACATCATCGCCGAGGAGATACGCTTGGACTTTGTCGCACTCAACGAATATTTCATAAAACATAAAATAACGACATCGTTTATGACTACGCAGTTAGGATTCCAATTCGCCTCAGCCTGCGAAAGTCCTTACCTGAAAGCCTTGGTGGTAGGAGGTGAGAAACTCGCCCCGATAGATCCGCCTAAGACCTTCAGCCTGTTCAACGCCTACGGTCCTACCGAATGTTGCGTATATACCAACATATACAAGGTAACGAAATACGAAGATAACATTCCTATCGGCAAGGCTGTTCCTAACGTAAAACTCTATGTTGTAGATGCTAACGGCAAGCGTGTTCCTGCCGGTGCCGTCGGCGAGTTGTGGGTTGCAGGTACGCAGGTATCGAGAGGTTATCTGAACCGTGACGAGCAGACTGCCAAAGTCTTCACTCCAAATCCATTCAACGACGACATCTTATATAACAAAGTATATCACACTGGCGACATCGTTCGTTATCTCACCGACGGTAACATTCAGTTTGTGGGTCGCCGCGACGGACAGGTCAAAATCAGAGGATTCCGCATCGAGCTTAAAGAGATAGAAGCTATCATACGCCAATATCCCGACATCAACGACGTGACAGTACAAGCTTTCGAGGAAGAAGGCGGAGGTAAGTTCGTAGTAGCATATATCGTAAGCGACAAGACTATCGACATCAAAGATCTCAACGATTTCATCTTAGAAAACAAGCCGCCGTATTTGGTTCCTGCGGTAACGATGCAGATCGAGCGCATCCCTTTAAATCAAAATCAGAAAGTCGACAAACGCGCTCTTCCTAAACCAGAACGTAAGGTAGAGAACATAGAGTCAGACGTCAACGTCCCGATGAACGTCCTTGAGAAAGAGTTGCACGATATGATAGCTGATGTCATCAAAACCGATCAGTTCGGTATAACGACACCTTTAGTTTATGTAGGATTTACATCTATCGCATCTATCAAACTAACCACACAGATCTACAAACGTTATGGCATCGACATCGACAGTAAGATATTACTTAAAGGAGGTTCGTTACAAAGCGTAGAGAACGCCATCATAGAACGTCTGCTGTCATCGAAAGACGATGCAAGTGTTAATAAAAATAAAGAAGAAGATGTTGAGACCATCGACAGCGCACCGCTTAGCTATGCGCAGATGGGCGTTTATTACGAATGTATGAAACATCCTCTCGACACCACATATAACATACCTTATAGCTTACATTTTCCTGTTAGCACTGACATTCAGAATCTCACAAAAGCCATCAGGCATCTCGTGGCTATACATCCTGAGTTAGACATTCGTTTTGAATCGTCGGACGCTGGCGTGGTACAAGTTCGCGGCAATTACGGTGAAGCGAAAGTAGAATATATGAATACCGACGATGCAGAGTTTCAGAAGATGAAAGATAATTTCGTACATCCTTTTGTCATAGGCAAAGAACCTTTGTATCGTTTCAGGATAGTGCAGACCGAGAGCGGCGTTCATCTGCTTGCCGACATTCATCATCTTGTCGCCGACGGATATTCGCTCGACCTCTTCAACCGTCAGTTATGCACCTTACTCGACGGAGGCAACATCGACAACGAATCCTGCGATTATCTGAATTTCGTTCACGAACAACAACGCAATGAAGACAGCGAGGCGTTTGCTTCCGCAAAGAATTTCTTCGATGAGTCGCTTGACGAATGTGAAGGATGCAGCGAGTTGCCAGCCGATTTCAAAAACGACGAGACTAAAGGACGTTCTCAACGTATATGTCTGCCTTTCGATTTTAACAGCGTGGAAAAATTCAGCCGTGAAATTGGAGTGACGCCAGCGCATACCATGCTCGCCGTAGCCGACTACGCCCTTTCTCGATACACAAATAACAGACATATCTACATCGCCACCGTGAGCAACGGACGTTCCAACTTACGCATCGCCGATACTGTAGGTATGTTTGTCAATACTTTAGCATTACATTCACATATCAAAGAGCAATCGGTAGAAGAATTTATCCGTGCCGTGAGCGACAACTTCGATGGCGCGATAAGAAATGAAAACTATCCTTTTGCACGTATCGCAACAGATTACAACTTCGCATTCGCAACAAATTACGCTTACCAGATTGGCGTGATGACAGAATATAATGTCGATGGCAAGACTGTCGCTATGGGTGAACTAAAACTCGACGTGCCTAAGCAGAAACTCGACATTATGATTACTGAAGTCGATGGCGATGCCGTGATTCAACTACAATATAACGACGCCATTTATTCAGAAGACAGCATACTCCGTTTCGGTAAGTCGATGCTCGCTGTATTAGATAACTTCATGGCTGACAGACATCGCAACCTTCTTCAAATATCAATGATAGACGATGATGCAGCCCGCGAGCTTATGTCGTTGCGTGAGGTAGCGTCGGGCGAAGCTCCATTCCCGCTCTTCCATAAAGCTGTGGAACATTGGGCGGCTAACAAAGCTGAATCCGAGGCACTCGTGGCAGTAGACGGAAGCTATAGTTACGCCGAGATGAACAACGCCATGAACCGCATCGCCCATGCGCTTATCAGACGCGGTGTCGGCGTCGGCAGCCGTGTAGCATTGCTGTTACCTCGTACAAGCCGTCTCATACTCTCGATGTTTGGCGTGATGAAAGCCGGAGCCGCTTATATCCCTTGCGACCCCGATTATCCAGCCGACAGAGTGAGACTTATCTTGGAAGATTCCGAAGCTGATTTTGTGATTACCACTGAAGAACATCTCGATGACTTTGATGCAGAACGCGCCTTAGACGTGGAATTATTATTACAGGAAAATAACATGTCAGTGTCAAAGTCAGAGTCAAATCCAAATGTTGACATCACTCCTGATGATCTGGCATACCTTATCTATACTTCCGGTTCTACAGGCAGACCTAAAGGCGTGATGTTACATCACAGAGGTATCTGCAACTATCTCTACGGTCATCCTGCTAATGTGTTCGCACACGCCGTGATGACAGACGCTAACCGTTTGCTGAGCGTCACGACAATATCTTTCGACGCTGCATTACAAGACATCGGCACCGCGATGTATAGCGGCAAGACTCTCGTCGTAGCTACCGAAGAACAAGCCAACAACCCTATCGAGCTCGCATCGCTCATCAAGGAAAAAGGCATTGACATGGTATCAGGGACTCCTTCACGTTGGCAGACTTGGCTTACTAACGACGACTTCGCGCAAGCTATTTCCAACATACATATAGTACGTGCCGGAGGCGAGAAATTCCCGACACAACTTTTAGAACAATTTAAAGACATCACGAAAGCCCGCATATTCAATTGTTATGGCCCTACTGAAATTACAGTGGCTTCTAATAATGCTGAACTCACCGACGCTAAAATCGTGACCGTAGGTCGTCCTCAACTCAATGTACGAGAATTCATCGTCGACCAAGACGGCAACGAACTGCCTGTAGGTATCGTAGGCGAGCTTTATATCGGAGGTGCAGGTGTTGCAAAAGGATATAACAATCTCGATGAGATGACACGTGAGCGTTTCATTGAATATCAAGGTGAACGTGTCTATCGTTCAGGCGACTATGCGAAATGGCTGCCCGACGGCAACGTGATGATTCTCGGTCGTACCGACAACCAGATAAAACTACGCGGATTGCGCATCGAACTCGGCGAGATTGAAAACGTGATACATAACGTGGAAGGTATCGACAAAGTGGTGATACTCATACGTAAGATTAACGGCAGAGAACATCTGTCGGCATATTACACGGCTGACTGCGAAATCAAGGCTGCTGATCTCAAGGCGGAAATATCTAAGAGCCTGACACAATATATGGTTCCGACGGCGTATCTTCAGCTCGCTGAAATGCCGATGACACCAAACGGCAAGACCGACATCAAGGCGCTACCAGAACCGGAGTTGTCGTCTAACAATCAATATGAAGAACCGGCGAACGACATCGAACGTACTTTCTGTAACATATTCGCATCTATACTTCAACTTGAGAAAGTAGGCGCAACCGACAACTTCTTCGAACTTGGAGGGACATCGCTCGTTGTCACACGCGTGATTATAGAAGCTGACAAAGCAAACCTTCACGTCAGCTACGGCGAAGTGTTTGAAAACCCGACGCCACGGAAACTCGCACGTCTGCTTAGTCCCGACAACGACGACATCCTTGCCGACGCTACAATCACAGACTACGATTATACGTCAATCAACAAAGCATTAGAAGCTAATACGCTCGATTCATTCCATAATGGAAAAGAACAGACTCTCGGCAACGTCTTGATTACAGGTGCGACAGGTTATTTAGGAATACATATTATCCATGAATTATTATCGTCAGATGCAGAAAAGATATATTGTCTTGTCCGCGGCAGAGATAAGGAGAACGCAGAGAGCCGTCTCAAGACATTGTTGTTCTATTACTTTGATTCGACATTTGAAGAAATAATAGGCGAGCGTCTGAATATAATAACTGGTGACGTGACCGACGACTTCACATCTTTGCTTGAAGGAATTAAGATCGACACCATCTTCAACTGTGCCGCTGTCGTGAAACACTTCGCCGAAGGCACCGAAATTGAAGACGTGAATATTGGCGGAGCCGAACGATGCGTAGAATATTGCCTGAGCCATGACGCTCGTCTCATCCATATCTCTACCGCCAGCACACGCGGACTGAGCATCGACAATGTGCCGACATCGACGCAAGTCTTCAACGAGCAGACATTATATTTAGGTCAATATCTCGGAAACAAATACATTTATTCTAAGTTTATCGCTGAGCGTATCATACTCGAAGCCATCGCCACACGCGGACTTTCAGCCAAGATCATGCGTGTCGGCAACCTCGCGGCTCGTTCCACCGACGGTGAGTTCCAGGTCAACTTCTCGACCAACAGTTTCATGGGACGTATCAAGGTTTTCAATATGTTAGGATGCTGCCCTCATGAGATGCGCGACAATCCCGCCGAGTTCTCACCTATCAACGAAGTGTCACATGCTATAGTATTGTTGTCGAAAACGCCATCGGAATGCTGCGTCTTCCATCCTTACAACAACCATCAAGTACTCTTCGGCGACGTTCTCTCAGAGTTGAAATATGTTGGCGACGGCGTAGAATTCGTCAATGGCGATGAGTTCGCGCGACGCATGGAACTCGCTAAAGAAGACCCCGACAAAGCACGACAACTTTCGAGTCTGTTGGCTTATCAGGATATGGCTCACGGACATAAGACCGCCGACGTGGCACGACAGAATAATTACACCATGCAGGTCTTATATCGTTTGGGATATCAATGGTCGCATACCACATGGGATTACATCGACCGTTTCCTCAAGGCTATTGCAGGCATGGGATTTTTTGATAACAAATAAAATAAGCAGATGAATACTTTTGATAAAAAAGAACTCAGCTCACGATTTTGGAGATACCTAAGCTCATCTATACTCATCACGCTTTCAGGAGCGTTGGGAGTCATCGTCGACAGCATTATCGTCGGCAACCTTATCGGTAGCGACGGCGTAAGCGCGATAAATCTCAACAGCACCGTAATACAATTGCTGATGACAATAAGTCTCATCATCGCCTCTGGCGGAGGAATGTTGGCGGGTTATGCCATCGGTCGTAAAGATTTTGACAACGCGCGATATATCTTCACGCAATCCACACTCGGAAGTATTATCGTCGGTGTCATTTTCGCTGTCATCGGGATATTCTTCTCCAATCAGTTAGCCTCGATATTATGTCAGAACGATGCGCTTTATACGATGGTGCATGATTATCTGCGTGTTGTGCTTTTCGGTGCGCCGGCATATATGTTAATGTGGGGCATCTCCACCATGATAATCGTTGACGGAAGTCCTCGCTTGGCATCAGTCGCAATAATAATAGACAACATAGCGAACCTCATTCTCGACGTGGTATTCATCAAGTTTTTTGACATGGGAATAGCGGGTTCGTCCTTAGCCACTGTAGTGGGACATCTCATTGCCGTAGCAATCATGATGCTGCATTTCCGAAACAAAAATCGAGTGTTGCATTTATCTTTCAAAGGCGGTAAACTAAGCCAATGGCGCGACATCATTTCTCAGGGAGCGCCTTTGGCAATAGCGTCGATATGTCTCACTTTGTTACTTTTCACATCTAACAAAATGGTACTCGCTGCTGTCGGACGCGAAGGCATCTTCGTATTCTCCGTTTGTATGAATCTGTTGCAAGTATATAATTTCTTCCTTGCAGGAACATGTCGTTCCTTACAAACTCTCGGCGCGGTTCTTATCGGCGAACGTAACAGCGACGGCATCCGTTTCGTCTTCGGAAAATCGTTTAAGTTCATCACAATAGCGATGATTATCACCTGCGTTTACGTGTGGATATTCCCGTCGTCAATAGCGACGCTCTTCGGTGCCGATAACGCAGATATTATCAAGGAATGTAACTACGCTCTCAGGATATTCGCAATCAGTTTCGTGCCGTTCTGCTATATCTATTTTATAATGATTATATTTAAGTTGTTATCGTTCAACCGTATGTCGTTGTTTATCTCTTTGATATTATCGCTTACGGTAATACCTGTGATATCGCTCATGGCACATTATGCCGCTGAATATATTTGGTACAGTTACCTCATAGCATACATAATCGAGATAATAGCAATCGTGACTGTTTATAAGGCAGGACGTATGGATATAAGAGCAAGAATGGCGAGTTTATAACTCCCGTTCTTGCAAATCATTCACAAGCTAACAAAGCTAAATACGCCATCAGACCGACACCTGTTTCCAAGGCGTCCTCGTCGATGTCGAAAGTAGAAGTATGCTGTTTTGAGACGATGCCTTTCTCGATGTTGGAAGTACCGATACGATACATGCAGGCTTTAACTTTATGCGAATACCATGCGAAATCTTCCGCTGTCATAAGTTGCGGCAACGACTTCACGTTATTTGCGCCAAGAAAATCTATAGCGTTATTTCTCAACGAATCAGTGAAATCGACGTCATTCATCAAGACAGGATAACCTTCGTCGATTTTGACTCTCGATTTCACTCCGAAGGTCTCAGCAATCTCCGAACTTATTTTCTTAATCTTATTTTTTATTAACTTTCTGTCATTCTCATCGAAGGTTCGCATCGTACCTTTAAGATGAACTTTATCGGGTATCACGTTATATGTTCCGTCGGCGATGAAACTTCCGAAAGCTATTATGATAGGATTCTCTCTTTCTTCTTTGTTAAACTCGGAACTCAGTTCAGATATGGCGCACAATATCTTAGCGGCGGCGACGGTGGTGTTGGAGCGTTCTTTTATCTTAGCCGCATGACCGCCTTTACCACTTATCGTGATGTTAATCTCATCGCAGGCAGCCATATAATTACCGGCATAGAAACCAACTTCGCCGCAAGGCAGATCAGGATATACGTGCTGAGCTATGATTCTATCTACATTATTTAATACTCCATTCTCTATCATCAATTTCGCTCCACCTGGCAGTTTCTCTTCTCCGGGCTGAAAGATAAGTTTTATCGTTCCTTCAAATTCATCTTTCATCTGATTGAGGATATTAGCGACACCAAGCAGCATGGCTGTATGAGCGTCATGACCGCAGGCATGCATCACGTTTTGCTTCACAGACTTATAATCACAATCATTTGTTTCTTGTATTGGCAGCGCGTCCATATCGGCGCGAAGAGCAATGGTTCTTTTCTCAGGATTCTTGCCTTTGATATTAGCGACAATACCAGTAATATTCATCGGTTCATTTTCAATTTCCCATTCATCAAGGAGATTCTGAATCAGATTAGATGTATCATACTCAACGAAACTCAGTTCCGGATATTTATGAATCTGATGACGCAAAGGTTTGACATAAAGATCGGTAACTTCCTTGGCGAGTGATTTTATTCTGTTTATCATAATGAAAGATGTTTCTGCAAATATAGTAAAATGATGTAAAAAAAGAGACGCCACAGAAAAATATGACGTCTCTTGAGCTATGAGAAATTTATTTACTTTGCGAAACTTACAGCTCTTGTCTCTCTGATGACAGTAATTTTGATCTGACCTGGATATGTCATCTCAGTCTGTATCTGTTTAGAGAGGTCGAATGAGATGCGGTCGGCGTCGGTGTCGCTCACTTTGTCGGCTGCCACTATGACGCGGAGTTCACGACCTGCTTGGATAGCGTATGTCTTGACGACGCCAGGGAATGCCATTGCCATTTCTTCGAGTTTGTTAAGACGTTGGATATAAGCTTCCACCACTTCGCGGCGTGCTCCTGGGCGTGCTCCTGAGATAGCGTCGCAGACTTGTACGATAGGGGCGATGAGAGTTTCCATCTCTACTTCGTCGTGGTGAGCACCGATAGCGTTACATACATCTGGTTTTTCCTTATATTTTTCGGCTGTCTTCATACCGAGTATTGCGTGTGGCAATTCTTCTTCGTTTTCAGCTACCTTACCGATGTCGTGGAGGAGGCCGGCGCGTTTTGCTGTCTTAGGATTCAATCCGAGTTCGGCTGCCATGGAAGAGCATAATTTAGCCACTTCGATGGAGTGTTGTAACAGGTTCTGTCCGTATGATGAACGATATTTCATACGTCCTATCATTCTGATGAGTTCAGGGCTGAGGTTATGGATTCCTAAGTCGATTACAGTACGTTTACCAGTCTCGACGATTTCCTGTTCCACTTGTTTCTCTACTTTCTTAACGACTTCTTCGATACGTGCAGGGTGGATACGTCCGTCGGTGACGAGTTTTTGTAACGAGAGGCGAGCCACTTCGCGGCGGATAGGGTCGAAGCCGGAGAGCAAGATAGCGTCTGGGCTGTCGTCGATGATGATTTCGACTCCGGTAAGAGACTCGAGAGCGCGGATGTTTCTGCCTTCACGTCCGATGATACGACCTTTGATCTCGTCATTTTCAATATTGAACACCGACACGGTATTTTCGATGGCGTGTTCTGCTGCGGTACGTTGTATGGTCTCAAGGATTATTTTCTTAGCTTCCTGGTTTGCCGACATTTTAGCTTCTTCAACGATGTCGCGTGAGATGATCATGGCTTCAGCGGTGGCTTCATCTTTCATCATCTCCTTAAGCTGTTCTTTAGCTTCCAATGCCGAGAGACCTGAGATGGTTTCCAACATCTTCTTCTGTTCGTCTTGGATCTTGTCCAACTCAGCTTGACGTTTGTGGATGTTTTCCTGTTGAGCGGCGATGCTTTGTTGTTGGCTTCTTACCTCGTTGGCTTTTTTACGGATCTCTTCGTCGCGTTGGTTTGCCTGTTGCTGTTGTTGTTGGATGCGCGACTCCATCTTTTGGATTTCGCGTTTACGTTCGTTAGTCTCTTTCTCGTGTTCGGCCTTCAGTTGTAAGAACTTTTCTTTAGCCTGGAGGATTTTGTCTTTTTTAATTACTTCTGCTTTTTCTTTAGCTTCTTCTAATAATAGAATACTTTTCTTTGTGAGTGCGTTGCGCATCACTGTTGATGACAGCAAGATACCGATACCTCCACCTACTATGAGAGCTGTTACTCCTAAGAGAAGATATGCCGCTGTGTGACTTAATGTTAGTAAGATCATTTGTTTAATTCATTAGACCCGAGACGGAAAGGAGGGAAAAAATCTGTCTGTTCAATGGGATAATAGTAAACCCCTAAAAGCACGTTTATGGCTGCCACGATACGCAAACGTCCACTGGCGTTAAAGCACCTTTGCAGGTTGAGGCCTGTTTTTATATCCATGAGCGAACCGAGATTATGGTAAATTAATTGTTAGGTTTACATCATGCGACGAACAGACAGATATATCTTCAAAGAACCTTATTTAGCATTTATGTTTTCATTTAATAAATCACTCATCTCATCGAGTTTCTGTTCCAAATATTGATCTTTATATGCGGCATCAGACTCGTATTTCACGTTGAGCGTCGCTAACTGCAAACATACCATCGACAATAAGTCTTGATAATCTCTATAATCGTATGCCTGCTTGTGCGACTTGACGCTTTCGTTGATTTTCTCAGCAGCCTGCATCACCTTTTTTTCATCAGTTTTTTTTACGACCATACGATAACTTCGCTCCGCTATGGTAACATTAATTCTTATCTCATCTTCGCTCATCGTCGCAGGTCCTTTTATTACTGTTCAGCGTTCAACATTGCAACACACTTATCGATCTCTTTAACAAGTGCCTTTATTAACTGTCTACTTTCTCCTACCTCTTTTTCGTTGTCGAGTACGTTAACAATAATTAATTTATTTATTTTATCCTTTAATTCTGAATTCTCCGCAGTAAGCATCTCAATCTCTAACTGAAGATCCTCGTTACTTCGAATTAACATACTATTTTCTTCCTCTAACTGATTCTTCAGTGCAATGAGCTTCCTTAGCTTTAACTCTATCTCCGAAAGTGTTACACTTAAATCCGCCATTTCAATAGTATTCTTCAGAATTTGCTACAAAGATAATGAAAAAAATGTCGTTATAAAACTTTTTATAAAATTTTTTTAATTATAATTTTTACTACTAAATTGCTTATGTTTTAAGGGAATTTATAGAAGTTCCCTTAATGTATTATTGTCGTATCTCTACGTTAGTCTTCAACTCTCATATATGCTGTCGCGGTTCTGCTGACGTTATATATTTTCATGAATACCTGTTCGTCTCTTCTTTCTGAAGGGAAGATGACACTCTTGTCGATATTGTCGAAACCTCCGAAGTACTTGTCGTCGGTGCTGAAGATGATTTTGTAATCGCCGGTATCTCTGACGTTTATCTCATAATCTGGAATCGACTTTGTTCCCCAGTTGAAGACGAATATGATATTGTTTCTTTCGAAGACTATCGTCTTGTTCTCTTCGTCGGCGTTCATCATCCAGGCTGGTTCGGAGTTCATAATGTCGTTATCCTTGACGAATTTCAGCATCGCTTTGTCGAACTCGTTGAGGTATTGATATTTCAGTGTTGTATTGTCAACTAACGACCACTGTCGACGCGCGTGTTTATAACTCCATTCATTTTCTAAGCGAGGGAAGTCGATCCATTCGGGATGACCGAATTCATTACCCATGAAGTTGAGCCAGGCGTTGCCGCCGAGACAGATGGTGAAAAGTCGTATCATCTTGTGTAAGGCAATACCTCTGTCGACGATGATATTCGGAGTGAACTTCGACATGGAGTCGTACATCTCCTTATCCATAAGACGGAATGCGATGGTCTTGTCGCCTACCAAAGCCTGGTCGTGCGACTCGGCGTAAGCTATTGTCTTCACGTCATAGAGACGGTTGGTCATGGTGAAGAAGAACTCGTGCATATTCCAGTCTTCGTCTCTTTGGTCTTTCAATATCTTGATCCAGAAGTCGGGAAGTCCCATGCCGAGACGATAGTCGAATCCTATGCCGCCATCCTCGATAGGTGCGCATATCCCAGGCATCCCGCTCACGTCTTCCGCAATCGTGATGTGATCTTTATTAAGCTGATGTATTAAAGTGTTGGCTAATTGAAGGTAAGTGACGGCTTCGTTGTTGACGTTGTCGCCGAAATAATCTTTCTGTTCGGAGAAATTAGTTCCGATGCCGTGGTTTCTGTATAACATCGATGTCACCCCGTCGAAGCGGAATCCGTCGAAATCATATTCTTCTAACCAATATCTTACGTTGGAAAGCAAGAGACGTAGGGTCTCGATCTTGCCGTAGTTGAAAAGTTTTGAATCCCATTGCGGGTGATGTCCTTCTTTGCCTCCAATAAGATATTGATCTTCACTGCCGTCGAAGAGATACATCCCCTCGTAGGTGTTCTTCACGGTGTGAGAATGCACCAAGTCCATTATCACCAATATTCCCATCTCGTGAGCTGTACCGATAAGTTCTTTCAATTCTTCCGGTGTGCCGAAACGTGAACTCGCTGCGAAAAAGTTGGAAACATGGTAGCCGAAAGACCCGTAATAAGGATGCTCTGCAACAGCCATCAATTGTATCGCATTATACCCTAAATCTTTGATTCTTGGTAAGATGTTTTCTTTAAACTCCTTGTATGTACCTACGGACTCTGACTCCTGAGCCATGCCGATGTGACATTCGTATATGAACAAAGGTTGCTGACCGTTGAGTGTTGACTGTTGGATGTTAGCAGACTTCTTACTGTTGTCTGTTTTCCATAAAACTCCGGCGAAATCTTTGTTGTCTTCGTTCTGCACTACTCTATTAATGTATATAGGTATGCGTTCTTGTTCGCCTATGCTCGATTGCACCAACACTTTGAGGAGGCTGCCTTGAGTGAGTTTGTCTTTGTATTGTGAGTCGGGGAGGAAGATCGACCATATTCCGTCATTTTCTCTTTCGAGCGGGTTGGCGTATCTGTCCCAATTGTTAAAATCGCCGAATAGCGAGAGGTAATGTGCGGCGGGTGCCCATTCTCTGTACCACCAGCCGCGTCTTATGTTGTCGTAATGAAAGCCGAAGAACTCGTGTGCCGAGGCGAACGACTTCAGACTTCCGTAGTGAGACTCTATATATCTTAAGGTGTTATTATATCTGTCGTGGCGTGCCTGTACCTCACCGGCTACAGGTTCCAACCATGGATCTTTTTCTACTATCTTCATCATAACTTTAAGATTTTAATTCCACAAGGTTCAAGATTTAATGCGATACCGCGAGTGCCTACTTCGTTCAAGTCGTATTCAATATTCTCACCGCTAAAGACATCGACAGCAACTTTATGCGAGATGTGCAGATTATTATTATCGTCTGTCGACATAAGATTCATGTATTCCAATGCATCGTCAGATATTTTAACTTCGCAATAACGGCTCTCATTACGGTTGAAATTGATGACGATAAGCAGTCTTTCTTCTTCATGGTAACGTAAGAAGGCGTACACGTATTGAGGGTCGAAGTTGGAGTGCCAAGGGTTGACCCACATAAGGTCGTAGAACGCACCTTTATTGATGGCGTCACTGTTGAGACGGAAGTTGAGTAGTTTCTTATAGAAGTCGTGAAGTTTCATTTGTTCTTCGGTGAAGTCGCTTCCGTCGAATCTGCCACCCGACATCCAGTTCTGATGTTTAGGCATCGTGGTATAGTCGAAGATGGAGGTTCGACCGTCATCGCCGCTGAAACCTGCCGCTCCGTCTGAGTCTTCGCCGCTTTCCTGTCCGTTATATATCATGAAAGGTCCGCGGTTCATCAGTGCCGACATCGTCACTGCAGGTAACGACTTGAAAGCGTCGCCCACGAAATGCTTGGAGGCGAGACGTATCTCGTCGTGATTTTCCATGAAACGTAACATCGCGTCGCCGAGACCTTGAAGACTGTTCCACACATTGGTGATCGTATCGGCACGTTGTCCGTAACGGTAGATGTTCTCCAAGGTGTTGTAAAGCCCGACTTTGTCATAAAGATAGTCGAAGCCGGCTTCTATATAATCTCTGTAAAGATGCGGCTGATAAATCTCGGCTATCATTATGGTATCGTAATCTTCGCGTAACTCGTTGATAGCCCATCGCCAGAACTCGACAGGAACCATCTCCGCCATATCGACGCGGAATCCGTCCACATCTTTCCCGCACCAATATTGCATTATGTTAAGCATCTTATACCATGTGTTGGGGATGGGATCGAGATGCTTGATGCCACCATTCTGATAGTCGATGCCGTAATTCAGTTTGATGGTGTCGTACCAGTCGTTTACCGATGGAGTAGGGGAGAAGATGTCGTTGCCTGATGCTTTGGCGGGATACTCCTTATATCCGTCGGATGATGCCTGACATGGAACAACGAATTCCTGATTCGGGCAGTAATAGAAGTTGTTGTCGCGGGCGAAGCTTACGTCTTTGTTATCGTATATGCCGAAGTCTTCTGCGTCAAATGGTTTGTTTAAAGATTTATATTCTCGGGCGAGATGGTTCGGGATGAAGTCGATGATCACCTTCATCCCTTTCTCGTGGATACGTTGCACCAAATCTTCGAACTCGTCCATTCTATTATGAGGGTTGATGGCGAGGTCGGGGTCGATGTCGTAATAATCCATGATGGAGTAAGGTGAGCCTGCTTTGCCTTTAGTGATGAGAGTATTGGTAGATTTTATTCCGAGGTCGGGATAAGCGGTGAGACTCGAGTGACGGATGACACCGGTGAGCCATATATGCGTGATGCCTAAGTCCCTTATGGCGTTAAGAGCGTTGTCGTTGACGCTTGCAAAAGTGCCGCATCCGTTTTGTGATTTGTCACCGTCAAAGACAAGATCAGTTTTCTTGTTTCCAAATGTCCTTACAAATAGTTGATATATATTCATAGTGTTCGTCTCTTACAATGTCAGACATCTTTACATGAGAATTGCAAAGATAATAATTCCATTTGTTTTTTGAAACATTTTTAATCCATTATTGTTATAAGATAAAAAACCGACTTATGAAATTGATTATTAAAAAAAAAGAAGAAGGTTACGGATATAGTGCGACCATGCTTCCCGACTACGATGGCTTCATCATCATCAAACCAGGATTCCTGAAATATAAGGACGAGATTGTAAAAGATTTAAAACGTCGCGACTTTGTTGTTGTTGACGTGGAAGAAAAGACACTGACAAAAGAAGAGGCGGAGACGATTTACAGTTGCCATAAAGGGAAAGTCTTTTTTGATGAACTCATTGAATATATGACGAGCGGACCTTGTATAGGGATGACTTTGCTATCACCATATTCCGACAGGGAATCGGCGATTGAGACTCTACAGGATTTGAAGACGAAATATCGCAAACGTTACGGCGTTGATTTAACTCGTAACGTGATACATAGTTCCGACAGTTACCAGAGTGCGATATACGAAGCGGAAACGTTCTTCAATTCATAATCAATATAGTTATTCATTATAAAAAAAGAACTCTGGAGCTTTGGAATTCTGAAGCCTTAGCAACAAAATTCCAAAATTCCAGAGTTTTAAAATTCTATAGTTCTATAGTTCCAGAATTCTAAAATTCTAAAATTCTGTCCCACTGTACATTATTTTCTTACGACTAATTTGTTTGTCTTTACAGTTTCGTTGTTTACGATTAAGCTGTAGAAATAGATGCCGTCTGTCAAGTCGCTGACGTTGATGCTGACGTGTGAGTCGTTGATGTCTTGTCTGATGACTTCTTGTCCCATCATATTGTAGATGGCGATAGATGCATATTGAACGTTTTGCATTTCAACGTCGAAGTTTACGAAGTTGCTTGCTGGGTTAGGATAAGCATTGCTTAACATATTGCTTAAGTTTTCTTCCACTGAATTTGTTTCGTATCTGAAATAGAATTCGAATGTCATTGGTTCGCCGCCTCTTTCAGTGAATGTGTATTGAACTGTGAGTTCTGTACCTTCTGGCATCAATTCCCATGTCATTGGGTCGTATGGTTTGAAGTGTGCGCTGAATTCGTATGGATAGTATGGAAGAGCTGGGTCGATGGATGAGATTGGATCGATTGTCATCTCTGCAAAAGAGGTTTCATCTGGGAAACAGTTGCCGAAACAGAATTGATTGCCTGCGCCTTCTGTGATAGAGATAACGTTTCTTTCACATGTCACTGTGACAGCTTCATCTCCGTTGTTGATAACTCTCGTCACGAAGTCGAGTTCATACATGTCGTTGACATTGCCGATGATTTCGTATCTACCTGGTTCAACCATGCCAACAGATTCGTGATTGATGTAGCGTTCAAAAGTGATCTGTGCAGATGCTATACCTGCCATTGCTACAAGTGCTAAAGAAAGTAAAAATTTTTTCATCATTTTCTATTTTTTTTAAGTTAATAATTTATTTGATTTACCTTGTTAATTTAATTTTTAAAAGTGTTTCGAAAAACACAAATATCGTGCTGTTTTTTTTATGATTAAAGCTTAAGGTTTAAAGTTTAAAGAATAATAACAAATCCTTAAACCTTAAGCCTTAAACCTTAAACAAATGTTTATTTTATTATGTCATTAATCAGATTATCGTCAGCGAAGTTTGGCATTGTAACCTTAAGTCTTGGCTCGACTTCCATGGCGCGTCTGATGGCGAACATGGCAGGTTCGTTTCTTGCCCAGCTTCTACGGGCGATACCGTTGTTGACATCCCAGTGTAACATGCAGTGTAATCTTCTGTCTGCATCGTCGCTACCGTCGAGAACCATACCGAATCCACCGTTGATTACTTCGCCCCAGCCTACGCCGCCGCCGTTATGGATACTTACCCATGTAGCGCCTCTGAATCCGTCGCCGATGACGTTATGTATTGCCATGTCGGCTGTGAATGAAGAACCGTCGTAGATGTTAGATGTCTCACGGAATGGAGAGTCGGTACCGGAAACGTCGTGGTGGTCTCTGCCTAAGACTACTGGTGCTGAGAGACGACCGTCGGCGATAGCCTTGTTGAACTCAGCGGCGATCTTGGTACGACCTTCACAGTCGGCGTATAAGATACGTGCTTGTGAGCCGACGACCAACTTATTAGCGCGAGCACCTTTGATCCATTGGATGTTGTCGCGCATCTGCTGCTGAATCTCGACAGGAGAGTTTTTAGCTATTTCTTCAAGAACGTTGCAAGCGATTTCATCGGTGACAGCGAGGTCTTCTTCCTTGCCTGAAGTACATACCCAGCGGAATGGACCGAAGCCGTAGTCGAAGTACATAGGACCCATGATGTCTTGAACGTAAGAAGGATAACGGAACTTGCCGTCAGCGTTGAGGATGTCGGCTCCGGCGCGGCTGCTCTCTAACAAAAAGGCGTTGCCATAGTCGAAGAAGTACATGCCTTTAGCTGTGAGCTTATTGACAGCAGCTACATGACGACGTAATGAAGCGTAAACGGCGTCTTTGAATTTTTCTGGTTCTTCTGCCATCATCTGTTTCGATTCTTCGAATGAATAACCTACAGGATAATAGCCTCCAGCGAATGGATTATGTAATGAAGTCTGGTCGGAACCTAAGTCGACTTGGATGTCGTGTTCTGCTGCATATTCCCAAAGATCAACGACGTTACCTTGATAAGCGAAAGAACGAGCAATCTTGTTAGCGCGTGCTTCATTAACTTTAGCGAACAATTCGTCTAAGTCACTGTAAACCTCATCGACCCAGCCTTGGCTGTGACGTTTGTCGGTTGCGCTTGGATTTATCTCTGCTGTGATAGAGACGACGCCAGCGATGTTACCGGCTTTAGGCTGAGCACCTGACATGCCGCCGAGACCTGCTGTGATGAATAACTTACCAGCAGGAGTGCCGCCTTGTTTTCTTGAAGCGTTCAATACTGTGATTGTTGTTCCGTGGACGATGCCTTGTGGTCCGATATACATGTATGAACCAGCTGTCATCTGTCCGTATTGTGTCACGCCCATAGCGTTGAATCTTTCCCAATCGTCTGGCTTGGAATAATTAGGAATCATCATGCCGTTTGTTACGATAACGCGAGGAGCGTCTTTATGTGATGGGAACAATCCCATTGGGTGACCTGAATACATTACGAGGGTTTGCTCTTCTGTCATGTTAGCGAGATATTGCATGACAAGACGATATTGAGCCCAGTTTTGGAAGACAGCACCATTACCACCGTAAGTGATTAATTCGTGTGGATGTTGTGCTACAGCATGATCCAAGTTGTTTTGAATCATGAGCATGATAGCAGCTGCTTGTCTTGATTTAGCTGGATATTCCTCTATTGGACGAGCGTAGATCTTGTAAGATGGACGGAAACGGTACATATAGATGCGTCCATATTTCTCCAACTCTTCTGCAAATTCAGGAGCCAATGTAGCGTGATGTTTTGCAGGAAAATAACGAAGAGCGTTTCTTAAAGCTAATTTCTTCTCTTCTTTTGTTAAAATATCTTTACGTTTTGGAGCATGATTCACTGTTAAGTCATACTCTTTTACGCATGGCAACTCGTCGGGAATACCCGCAAGTATTTCTTTTTGAAAGTCATTCATATATTTATGATTTTATTTTTAAGCCTATTAATAATGTGCAAATATAAGATATAATTCATAATTTATAATGCATAATGCATAATTTTTTTTCGATGACAATTATGAATTATGAATTGTGAATTATGAATTGAAAATCACCATCCTTTAGGTTTGAACAATGTGCTCCAGAATCCTAAGACTGTTGTGAATATCATGAAGAAGCAGTCGTAGATAGGAGCGAAAGCCAATCCCAAATGTTTCTCGCCAAGTTGTTTCGCCGATTTATGATAGATGATGAACATCGTGATATAATGCAGCAATGCGAAGAATCCTATCACGATGTAATAATATATATTTCCTGATGATATTTCGAAGGCTGCTGGAAGTAAGAACAAAGCTATCAATGATGGATAATAAAGTAATCTGCTTCCGAGAAGGAATCCCAAGGCACTGTTAGTCTTTGTCTTGTATTTTGTTCCGGTGGAATAATGTCTTCTTTTTTGACGGATCCATGATGCCCAGCTTCTCTTCGGTTCCGATTCCACACGATGGATAGCATCGACATATACTGCCGTATTTTTTTTGTTAGCCACCTGACTGATGAATAAGTCGTCATCGCCCGAAGGGATGTTGTAATGTGATGTAAATCCCTTGTTCTTTAAGAAAGTGCTTTTTCTGTACGACAAATTACGTCCCACTCCCATATAAGGTTTTTTCGCTAAGGCGAGCGAGAGATATTGCATCGCGATATATAAAGTGTCGAAGCGAATGAGTTTGTTCAACAAACCTTTACGTTCGAAATAAGGTCCGTAAGCCACTACTATTTCCGTATCTTTGTTATATGCTCCTACCATTTCTTTTATCCATTGGTCGGTAGTCGGGACACAGTCGGCGTCAGTTAAAAGAAGCAGGTCGTACTTTGCCGATTTTATTCCCATGCTGAGAGGGAATTTCTTTCCTTGGAAGAAGTTGAGATGCTGAGTAAGATTGACGAAATTAATCCTATGGTTATTTCTTGCCAACTCCTTGAGATATTCTTCCGTCTGATCGTCGGAACAGTCGTTGACGATAACCAATTCGTATTCCGGATAATCCTGACTCAGTGCGACAGGAAGCAAGTCTAAGAGATATTCGTATGCGTTATGCGCGCACACTATCACAGACACTGGCTCAAGGTTGGTGTTTGTTTCTTTCTTTTTGTAAAATGCCAATCGTCGGAACAGCAGCCAATGATAGAACATCTGCACTAACCAGGCAGCTGAAAACAATATCAGAATTATGAAACTCAGACTATTAAAATTAAAACTCAAACTCACGGTAAAATTCTTTTTCTTTTCGTTAAAAACTTTTGATTCTTCACTACAAAAGTATGAATTTTTTGTGGGAAAAATAGTATCTTTGCCAAAAATATTTTATGAAATTTTCACTTGTCAAAAATGATACTGCGAGTAATGCTCGTGCTGGCGTCCTGACTACCGACCATGGTAATATAGAGACTCCTATTTTTATGCCTGTAGGTACGGTAGGTAGTGTTAAAGCTTCTCATGTCAGGGACTTGGAGGAAGAGATACATGCACAGATTATTTTAGGCAACACATATCATTTATATTTACGTCCGGGTTTAGATGTTTTAAGACAGGCGGGCGGACTTCATAAATTCAACGGGTGGAAACGTCCGATACTTACCGACAGCGGCGGCTTTCAGGTTTTTTCATTGACAGGAATCAGAAAGATGAAGGAGGAAGGCGTGGTGTTCCAGTCGCATATCGACGGTTCGCGGCATACCTTCACGCCAGAAAACGTGATGGACATAGAACGTGTCATAGGTGCCGACATCATGATGGCTTTCGACGAATGCACTCCTGGTACGGCTGATTTCCGTTACGCTAAAGAGTCGATGGAGAGAACACATCGCTGGCTCGACCGATGCTGGAAACGTTTCGATGAGACAGAACCTATATATGACTATAACCAATCACTCTTTCCGATAGTTCAAGGTTGCGTTTATCCAGAATTGAGAAAACGCTCGGCAGAATATATCACAAAGCATGAAGCCGACGGTTACGCTATAGGCGGTCTCGCTGTAGGTGAACCTACCGAACAGATGTACGAGATGATTGAGGTGGTGAACGAGATCCTGCCTAAGGACAAGCCTCGTTATCTCATGGGCGTGGGAACTCCGGCAAATCTCCTTGAAGCCATATCAAGAGGTGTCGATATGTTCGACTGCGTGATGCCAACACGTAACGGCCGCAACGGAATGCTCTTCACTTCGGAAGGTATTATCAACATCAAAAATGAAAAATGGAAATACGACTTCTCACCATTAGACGAAAACGGAACGACCTACGTCGATAGAGATTACACCAAGGCATATCTGCGACATCTCATCATCTCGAAAGAGATACTCGGACCTATGGTGGCTACGGTTCACAATCTCGGATTCTATCTATGGCTCGTTAAAGAAGCCCGTAAACATATCATTGAAGGCGACTTCACAACGTGGCGTGACATGATGCTCCCGAAGGTAACACGCAGAATATGATTATGAAAAAATTAGACTGGTACATATTCAAAAAATATATCGGAACTTTCTTCTTCGCGATAAGTCTGCTGATAATCATTGTCATCGTCTTCGATGTCTCTGAAAATATCGACAGTTTCATAAAAAATGAAGCGACATTCAAGGAAGTCGTGTTTCACTATTACATACCGTTCATACCATATTTCATTAACTTGTTCATATTCCTGTTCGTCTTCATCTCCGTGATTTTCTTCACTTCGAAGATGGCGGGACATACTGAAATAATTGCGATACTGAGCAGCGGAATCAGTTTCAAGAGATTTTTGCTTCCTTATATAATGGCAGGCTCGTTGCTCGCACTTATATCTTTTTATCTCGGTAACTTCCTGATACCTAAGACCGATTCTGTACGACGTGAGTTTAAGGATAAATATATCGAGCGGCTGACGAAAAGTTCAGGTTCTAATATTCATGTTCAGATCGAGAGAGGTACTTACGTCTATGTGGGCAATTTCGACATCAAGAAAAAGATCGCATACAGATTCTCCATGGAGGAATTTGAAGACAATGAGATGAAATATAAAGTCATAGCCGACAGGGCGATATATGATACTATCAACGGCAGGTGGAAACTTCATAACTATACCGAGCGATTTTTCGACGTGGAGGAAACGATGAATAAAGGGAAGGAGAAGGATACAACGCTGAGATTAGAGCCTCGCGACCTATACAATATAAAGGAGGAGTTTGAGGAGATGAATCTTTTTGAGATACATAACCATATCAAAAAACTCGAACTCAGAGGCGCGGATAATACTATGCCGTATCGCATTGAGATGCACAAACGTATTGCTTCACCTTTCGCTATACTGATACTCACTGTGATAGGAGCGGCGTTGTCGAGCAGGAAAACACGTGGCGGCATGGGACTTCATATAGGATTAGGTATCGTGATAGCGTTCTCCTATATCTTGTTCATGGAGTTCTCGCGCGTCTTTGCCATGTCGGGAATATTCTCGCCTATGTTGGCCGCCTGGTTCCCGAATATCCTCTTCTCACTCATAGGGATCTATTTCTTTGTTAAAGCACCGAAATAATTAACAATTGACAATTGACAATTAACAATTAACAGTTGAGTTTTTTTGTTGTCAATTTAATTGTAAATTGTTAACTGTTAATTGTTAATTTTTCTTATCTTAGCGGAAAAATTATTTTCATTATGCATATAGCTATCGCAGGTAATATAGGTTCTGGAAAGACGACTTTAACTACTTTGTTGTCAAAACATTTCGGATGGAAACCTCATTACGAGGCTGTCGATGACAATCCATATCTCGTAAGTTTTTATGAAGATATGCAACGTTGGGCGTTCAATCTTCAGATATATTTTCTTAACAGTCGTTTCCGTCAGATATTGGATATAAGAAACAGCGGCGAAAACGTGGTGCAGGACAGAACTATATTTGAAGACGCCTACATCTTCGCGGAAAATCTGTACGATATGGGTCTTATGTCGGAACGCGACTATCGTAACTATCTGTCTTTGTTCGATCTGATGTCGTCTTATATGCAAGCTCCCGATCTTCTCATATATCTGAGAGCGAGTATCCCGACTTTGGTGCGACAAATAGCCAAACGTAATCGTATCTATGAACAATCCATTCGCCTCGATTACTTGAAGTCTCTTAACGATAAATACGAGAAATGGATTTCAACTTACGACAAAGGTAAGGTGCTTATCATCGAAAGCGATAATATTGAATTTGAAAATCCTGAAGATTTAAGTAAGGTGATAGATAGTATTAATGCTTCACTTAACGGACTTTTTTAAATCTGAGAATCTGAAAATCTGAAAACCTGAAAACCTGAAAATCGTATTAAAAACAGATGAGATGAAAATATTAGGAATCATACCGGCTCGTTACGCTTCGACGCGTTTCCCCGGAAAACCGTTGACTGTGATAAATGGAAAACCGATGATACAACGTGTTTATGAACAATCGCTTAAGGCAGAACTACTGACAGATGTTGTAGTGGCAACCGACGATCAACGTATCTATGATGCTGTCGTTGCTTTCGGGGGAAAAGTGATGATGACATCTACGGAACATAATAGCGGCACTGACAGATGCTGTGAGGTAGTGGGAAAAATAGATGGAAATTATGATGCCGTCGTTAATATCCAAGGCGATGAGCCGTTTATCAATCCGGAGCAAATCAATCAGATAGCGGAACTAATCTCATCTGAAGAAAGCCAGATAGCGTCGCTTTGTAAGCCCATAAAAGATGCCGACGAACTTTTCGACAATAATGTAGTGAAAGTGGTTTTTGATACAAGAGGAAAGGCTTTGTATTTCAGTCGTCAGACCATACCTTTTTTAAGAAAGGTGGAAAAAGATGAGCTGCTATGGATGCAGGAAAGGACCTTCTACAAACATATCGGCATTTATGCCTATAAGGTCGATGTGCTGAAGGAGATTGCCTCGCTTCCGCAGTCGGGATTGGAACTCGCGGAATGCTTGGAGCAGCTGCGTTGGTTAGAGAATTCCTACACTATAAAAATGGGCGTGACAGAGTTTGAAAGTTATTCTATTGATACACCGCAAGATGTAGAAAAATGCCTAAAATTCTTCAAAGATTGAACGATTTTTAAACTATTTTTCTTAACTTCGCAGAACGAAACTTCCTATAAAACAAAATTTCTAATTGTATGATAACTAATAGTTTAATAGAATTATTACAGGATAACGAATGCGTGATCGTTCCAGACTTCGGAGCTTTTATTTCTAAACGTCATTCTGCTACAATAGATTACGCAAATCATCGTTTTACCCCACCATACAAGGAGATAGTTTTCAATAATAAGTTGAAAAATGATGACGGACTTCTTGTCGATTTTATGATCGAAAAAGAAAGTCTGACTAAGGAAGATGCTCTTGCCAAGATTCGTAGTTTCGTCAACCAAAGCGAAGCGATTCTTGATGTGAACTCCGAACTTGTTTTGGAAGGTATCGGTAAGATTCGTAAATTCGGTGACGATTACATATTGACATCTAAAACAGAGACAAATCTTCTCGGCGATTCTTTCGGCTTGACAGAGTTCAATGTACAGCCTGTGTTCCGTACGGAGACTTACCAGATTATCAAAGAGAGAATTGTCGTTGAGCAAAAAGAGAAAAATACGGAATATACTGTAGCGGTTGAAAATGTGGATGATACTCCTGAAGTCGTTAAGACGAGAAAACCGGGTATAGTCAGAACATTCGCTGTCGCTACGTTGGCGTTCCTTTTGTTGTTCGCTTTCAATTGGAAGACGGAACAGACGGGATCCAATTTCGCAAGTTGGAATCCTTTCTTATATTCGTCACCTAACGAGTTCCTGATTAATTTCATGGAACCTGAGAATGTTTTAGAATCTGAAAATCTGAAAATCTCAGAACCTGAAAAAGGCAGCGAGCCACGAGCCATGAGCAATGAGACTTTTTTAGAATCTGAAAATCTGAAAGTCTCAGAACCTGAAAATGTTTTAGAATCACACCATTATTTTATAGTGGGTGGTTCTTTCCAGACATTGGATAGGGCGGAATTTTGTTTGAAAGATATTAGAAACCAAGGTTTTGAAAATGCTTCGCTTTTAGAGAAGAACGATAAAGGATATATCCGTGTTTATTACGAGTCATTCGTCGAGAAGTCGGATGCGTTGATTCGCCTCGATGTTATAAAGAACGATTTTAACGAGTCGGCTTGGTTGTTGTTCCAAAAATAAAATACGATGGGAAAGAATAAGTTAGAACGTTTCGCAGAAAATAAGACATTTAACAACCTTTTTGAATATTCATTCGAGAGAATCAAGGAAGAAGGCTTTCCTCTGAAAGGCAGATGGAAACAAGATTTCTTCAAAAATGACAATCCGATAGTACTTGAATTGGGATGCGGTAAAGGTGAATATACGGTAGGTCTCGCCCGCGAACATAGAGACATTAATTATATAGGTGTCGACATTAAGGGTTCACGAATGTGGGTCGGGCTTTGTCAGGCTCGCAACGAAGGCTTGACGAATGTGGCGTTTCTCAGAACACATATCGAACTCATAGATAATTTCTTCGCGGAAAATGAAGTCGACGAGATATGGGTTACCTTCCCTGATCCTCAACCGTCGAAAGCTCGTAAACGTCTTACAGGACCTAATTTCTTGGAACGTTATCGTAAGTTCTTGAAACAGGATGGTGTCGTTAATCTCAAAACCGACAGCGACCTGATGTATGAGTTTACAGTGGAGACCGCCAAAGAAGCGAATTATCCGATCTATTATAATTATGATAATCTTTACGCCAACGAAGACGATTTGGAGGTGAAGAAGATAAGAACATATTATGAACAAATATGGCTCGACAAAGGTTTAACCATTAAATATATAAGATTCGGTATCAGACCAGAGTCAAAATGAAGATGATTTTATGGACGTGATTTTAAGCGTCCATTTTTTATTAATAATAATTAAGTAATGATATGAAGAATATTATTGAAAATGCATGGAACGACCGTTCTTTATTGGAGAAAGACGAGGTATGTGAATATATCTGTAAGGTAATTGATAAGTTAGATAAGGGCGAATTACGTATCGCCGAAAAGATTGACGGACAATGGGTGATAAACGAATGGCTGAAGAAAGCTGTTTTGATGTATTTCCCGATCAAAAAGATGGAGGTGATTGAAAGCGGCATTTTTGAATATTACGATAAGATACCTTTGAAGCGAGGTTTTGAAGAGGCTGGTGTTCGTGTCGTCCCTCCGGCTACGGTGCGTCATGGAGCTTTCATCAACAAAGGTGCGATATTGATGCCTTCGTATGTCAATATTGGGGCGTATGTCGATAGCGGCACGATGGTAGATACATGGGCTACTGTCGGGTCGTGCGCACAGATCGGTAAGAACGTGCATCTCAGCGGCGGCGTCGGAATAGGCGGCGTGTTAGAACCTGTGCAGGCTGCTCCTGTCATCATTGAGGATAATTGCTTCATCGGTTCGAGATGTATCGTTGTTGAAGGCGTGCGTGTTGAAGAGGAAGCCGTCCTCGGAGCTAACACCGTGATAACAGCCTCGACAAAAATCATTGATGTCAGCGGTAACGAACCTGTAGAATATAAAGGATATGTCCCGGCACGTTCTGTCGTGATACCAGGTTCATATACAAAACATTTTCCCGCCGGCGACTATCAGGTAAGTTGCGCTTTAATCATAGGAAAGAGAAAGGAATCTACTGACAAGAAGACCTCATTGAATGATGCGTTGAGAGATTTCAGCGTTTCGATATGAGAAATAAAAAAAGAGCCGATTTCAAATCGACTCTTTTTATTTACGGGTGGAAGATGGGACTCGAACCCACGACCCACGGAACCACAATCCGGTACTCTAACCAACTGAGCTACATCCACCGTGTGTTTGCGAGTGCAAATATACAACTTTTTTTGTTAGAATATCAAGTCAGATAATATTTTTTTTTATTTTTGTTCTTTTAAAGAAAATACAATGAAAGACAACAAGATATTATCACCGAATCAGATTGCGATAGCACGTTTTAAAAAGAATGTCACAGGTGTAATATCGTTGGCATTTATACTTTTATGCGGTTTTATAGCCTTGTTCGCATATTTTATAATACCAGATAAAACACCATACGCTAACACCCAGATATTGGAGATATGCACACGCAAACCGGGCTTTGAAGTCGATATGCTTCTCATCCCGAAACAAAATGTCGCCGGAGAACCTAATTTTTTCTCACAACTTCTCAACGGAAAACCATCCCCTTATCGTCAGATTCCTTTCGATTCCGTCAGAATAGATAAAGAAAAGACGGAGGTGTATGTGTATAATCCCGACAAAAACAGCCGTAACGATGCCGAGATAATATCTAATGATGAGATAGTTCCCGGGTTGATCTTTGAGAGTGATGAGGAAGCCGCACATTATATTAATAGCCATTGCGTCAAGCACAGAAGGTTCATCCTCGGCACCGACCAGTTCGGACGTGATTTCCTGAGTCGTCTGCTGTTAGGGACGAGGATCAGTTTCTCTGTCGGTTTCATCGCTGTTTTCATGAGTATATTAATAGGTATATTGATAGGAAGTCTCGGAGGCTTCTTTCGCGGATGGGTCGATGATGTGATGGTGTGGCTCATCAACGTGGTTTGGTCGATACCGACTTTGTTGATTGTTATCGCTATAACATTTGTCTTGGGTAAAGGTGTCGTACAGGTCTTTATCGCAGTGGGTTTGACGATGTGGGTTGAGGTGGCACGTGTCACTCGAGGACAGATTCTCTCGGTGAGAGAGACGACTTTCGTGGAAGCCGGTCGTACCTTAGGTTTCAAAAATGCGAGAATAATATTGCGTCACATAATACCTAATGTCATCAATCCTATCATCGTTATCTCTGCTGCTAACTTCGCATCAGCCATCTTGCTTGAAGCGGGGTTGAGTTTCTTAGGGATAGGAGTGCAGCCGCCAATGCCGTCGTGGGGAAGCATGATAAAAGAGAACTACGCGTATATCATTTTGAACGACGCATATCTCGCCATACTTCCTGGAATAGCGATAATGGTTTTAGTGTTAGCGTTCATGCTTTTCGGTAACGCCTTGCGCGACGCCTTAGATGTAAAGAAATGATCATCTCCTTTGCTTCTTTTTGTTTCCGAAGTCGGCTGACCAGCAAGCGTCGAATTTGTCATCGT
>SUWS01000090.1 GCA_015061365.1 Lentimicrobiaceae bacterium
TTTACATACATATCACAAAAATAGTAAAAAAACACTTGCGTACCCCAAAATAGGGTACGCAAAAGAGTTAAAGTATTGTTTTTCTATAACTTATATTTTTACTAAAAATAGAGTGACGAAGTCAGGAGATAATAAAAAGTCAACAGATAACAGACAACAGAGGGTGGATTTTTTTAAACCTGAGAACCTGAGAATCTGAAAACCTGAGAATTTTTTTCAGATTCTAAAAAAGACACATCTCTACAATTCATAATGCATAATTCATAATTCATAATTATTTTGATTATGATGCATTAAAATAAAACTCTGAAGCCTTAGAAACAAAATTCCAAAGTTCCAGAGTTCTAAAATTCTAAAGTTCTTTCAGATTTCTACACGTCTTCACCGCTATCGGTATCGCCAATAAGAATGTCAGTACGTCGGCTAAGGCTTGTGTCATCTCAACACCTTGTAATCCGAGGAATTTTGGTGCTATATATAATATGGGCAGGAAGAATATTCCCTGACGGCACATCGATAATATCGTTGCGGGCAGTGTCTTTCTGATTGTCTGTAGCAGCATATTCGTCGATGTCGACACGCCGATGAGCGGGAAAGCGATACATTGCCATCTCAAGACTCTGCTTCCTATTGCGATGAGTTCAGGGTCTTCGCTTCTGAAGAAACTGATGATATGCGGCGCGAATATATATCCTAATGTCCCGGATATCAACAGGAACAACGTCATGATACTCATCGTGAAGGTGTATGACTCTCTCACGCGTCCGTATAGCTTGGCTCCGTAGTTGAATCCGCATATCGGCTGGAATCCTTGTCCAATGCCGAGTACTATTGAGAAGGCAAACATCATGCATCTCGACACTATGGAAAACGCCGCTATTGTTGATGCTTCGTTGCCGTCGATAGCATAGATCGCTGCAGCATGGTTAAGACAAATCGTTGCTACACAAGCCAAAGCCTGCCGACATAACGAAGGTAGTCCGCCATCTAATATTTTTTTATAATGTGCGAAATTAGGGGAGAAGTTTCTCAGTCTGATATGTACGTTACCGCTTTTGAAGGTGCCTACCAACAATATCAGCCAGCTTGCGATCTGACTGATGAATGTCGCCAAGGAAGCTCCTTTCACGCCCATGCCCATGTCTAAGATAAATATCGAGTCTAAGATGATGTTGAGAATCGCTCCCGATATTATTCCGATCATGGCGTAGTTGGCGTTGCCCTGAAGTCGAAGCTGACTGTTCAATGCGAGTGCCGACATCATAAAAGGTGTTCCTATCAGAATGAAAAACAGATATTCGTTTGATAGAGACAAAATATCGGGTGTGGCACCGATGGCTTTCGATAAAGGTGTGATGAAGATAAGTCCCAATGTTTCTGTGATGACTCCTAAGATGAAAGGCGAGAGAAATCCTGTCGCCGCCATTTTCTCCGCATCGGAATATTTGCGTGCGCCGAGTGCCTGCGAGATGAAGTTGCCGGAACCGTGACCGAAGAAAAATCCGAAGGCGTTGATGAATGTCATATACGCAAACGACACGCCAACGGCAGCAGCTGCCTCAGTACTGATATGTCCGACAAAAGCAGCGTCGATGATGTTGTAAAGCGAGGTAACCAACATACTTACAATAGTCGGTCCCGACATCTTAAGAACTAACTTCTTGACAGGTGCTTGCGTCATTAAGATGTAACGTTCGTCTCGCCTACGTTCGTCGTCTTCTATATTGATACTATGACTTCTTATATGTGCCACGGATGTTATTATTTTTTAACAATAGGCATCTCTCTCATCGCAAAAGGCTTAGGCGAAATCGCCAACACCGGCGCGATCTGGAAACGCTTGAAGTCGTTCCTATAAACCATCTTCATAACCTTGTTAACAACAACTTCATCGAAGCCTTGTTCAATAATTTCTTCTGCGCTTTTAGAAAGTTCTATATGCTGGTATAAGATAGCGTCCAAGACAGGATAATCGGGCAGACTGTCGGTGTCTTGTTGATTTGGACGTAGCTCTGCTGATGGCGGCTTGTTGATGGTATGCCACGGAATTATTTCCTTGTCACGGTTTATGTAACGGCAGAGCTCGAAGGCTTCTGTCTTGTAGAGGTCGCCGATGACGGAGAGGCTTCCGCAAAGGTCGCCGTATAAGGTTCCGTAACCTACCGATGCCTCGCTCTTATTGCTTGTATTCAACAGTATGTTTCCGAATTTGTTCGACATCGCCATCACTATAGTTCCGCGTATCCTCGCTTGTAGATTCTCTTCCGTCACGTCGAAAGGAAGGTCTTTGAAGATAGGTTTCAATGTCTCCTCAAATGCGTCGTATGCAGTTTTTATCGGAACGATATGATATTGGCAGCCGAGATTTTCCGCCGAAGCGATGGCGTCTGTAACCGAATGATCCGATGAATATTGTGACGGCATCAAGATTCCCATCACGTTTTCTGGACCCAATGCTTTGGCTGCTAACGCTATCACGAGTGCCGAGTCTAATCCGCCCGACAATCCTAATACGGCTTTCTTGAAACCTTGTTTACGGAAGAAGTCGCGGATGCCGAGGACTAATGCGTCGTGGATGAGTTCCATCTTCGGAGGGATGACTTGATTGTCTTCTCTCTTCATGGAGATGAAAAGCTCGCAATCGAAGGTGGAAATTTCTTCTTCGAAGAATGGAAGGCTCTTGATGACGTAGCCCATATAACCGAAAACCATCGAGCCACCGTCGTAGATGAGATTGGCGTTGGCTCCAACTTGATTGACGTAAATCAATGGTATCTCGTGTTTTAAGGCTGTCATTCGAAGAATCTCTTTTCTCTTGTCGGCGCGCTGGTAGTCGAAACGGTCGGCTGCAAGGTTGACGATGATCTCCGGTTTTTCCTCGAAGTCGTCGATACGGTTCGTCATAAGGAATTCGTCATCGCCGACATTATATAAGTCTTCGCCTATGGTGACGGCTACTTTCATGCAGCCGAGCTGTAGTATGTTGGTTTCGTCGGTCGGTTCGAAATAATCGGATTCAAATGTAGAGACGTCACCCCTGTGGCGACTCATATTAAAATATTTCTTTTTGAATATCTGGCGTTTGTCTTGATGTAAGAAAACAGCGGCGTTGAAAAGAGGTTTTCCTTTGCCAGAATTGTTTCTTACAGGTGCGCCTATTAATAAAGGTATGGTGTCGCATCGTTCTGCAATCTCATCGACTGCCTTTTCACATCGTTCGATGAAATCGGAATAACCTAATAAGTTATAAGGAGGAAAACCGCAGAGCGATAATTCCGGAAATACTACCAAAGAAGAACCTTTCGATTGTTGAGCGGCGGCGATGATTTTCTCTTTGTTGCCGTCAATGTCGCCTACGATAGGATTTATCTGAGCTAACGTGATCTTCATTTCTTAATTCTTATTAATTATCTTACTTAATTAAAACATAAATCCTATCTCTAAACTCAAACTGTTCAACAATACGTTCTGTTGATAATCTTTGGCGTAGATGTTAGCGAAATTGTTATTGAAGACCAATGATGTTGTGATGCAACTTGACTGATGTATGTAATATTCGACACCTAATTTTACGATGAGGGCGTGACGTATTTTATTATAATCTGTCGTCATCGTTATCTCGTCGCCATTTGCTTTATAATTTCTTTCTTTATTATTTAAAAAGAATCCGAATCCATAACCTACATTACCTGTAATTCTGATGTCGCCTATTTTTTCTGTTCGCATTGTCAGACCTACAGGTATCTCGAGATACTGATTTTTTATTATACGTGTTATTTCACCATGAATCTGATTATCGAATTTATATTCGTTATTCATGAATCTTACGTTGAAACCTGTTGAGATACCGTAATTCTCGACAAAAAAGACATTGCCGACAAATCCCCAGCTGAAATTCATCTTGGATCTACCGTCATAAAGATGGTCGGAATTGAGCTTCGACCAACCTATTCCCGGTTCAACCTTTAATCCGAACTGAAATGGCTTGAATTGTGCGGATGCACTGATTGTCATAACGATGACGAATGCAAATGTAAGTAATATTTTCTTCATGATTTTATGATTAATTTGAACGACCAAATTACGATTTTTTATCATAAAAAAGTTAAGTGTTTATAATTTTTTTTCCGTATCTTTGTTAAAATTTTAAAATTAAATAACTATGAAAAAAGTATTCTTATTATTTGCTGCGCTTTTTATGGCAACAATCGCTAATGCGCAATTTGACATCTGTGTAGGTCCTAAAGTGGGCTACCAAGCAACTAAGTTGTCTTTAGACAAACAAACTATCAAATCAAGTTTCAAAGGTAATATGACATTCGGCGTTTTCGGTCGCGTCACAATCAAGAAATTCATCGTCCAACCTGAACTCCTATATTATAAATCAGGTAAGATTATTGAAACAAGTTTGTTTGAAGACGGACCAGGTTTCTTACCAGGTATCAAACCAACATTAACCATCAACCAAAGTAACTTAGCACTTCCTATTTTCTTAGGTTATCAGTTCCTCGACTTAGATTTGATTAAGATGAGAGCTAACGTCGGTCCTGTATTCTATTTCGCAGTTGGTAAGACAGAATATGCTTATCCTAATATATTGACAGGAAATGAGGAAACTATCACAACAAAGGATTCTCCTACAGAAGGCATGACTCTCGGTGCAGCTCTCAACCTTGGTATCGATGTCTGGCGTCTTACTTTAGACATTAACTACAGCTTAGGTTTGACAGAAGCTTTCGATGATGATATTGAAATCGCAGGATATGAATTTGAAGCAGGCGACGACACAAAACAAAATATCTTCACCGTCACATTAGGTTTCAAACTTCTTTAATAAGACAAAAAGTTAAAGGTAAATATCAGAAAGGCGTCACTTCAAATCGAAATGACGCCTTTTATTTTAGCCCTTAGTCTTTAGTCTTTGTCAACGAATTTCAAGCTATAAAGAATGCTTTCCAATTGTCTTAACAAATCTCTTTTATCTTTGTTAGGATAATAAACCCAACCCTCAGCGGTGATTATCTTGTCGCTTTCAGGATTTACAATAGAATACGAAACGAAAGGTCCTGCCATGAAGTCACCGACTACGTTCCACAATCCTCTTGTCTCAACGGCGTAACCTGCCGGGAAATCAGGCAATGTCTTGAAGACTGGTTTCAGAAATTCTTTGTCGGTAGTCATATATGAACCGTCGATAGGTCCTGGGATATATTTCTCGACAATAGAATCTCTCACTCTTATGATGTTGTCAGGATTTAAGTCGGCAGTGTCTTTATAAGGTAACTCATAAATCAGGAACGCCAGACTTCTGTCGTCGGTCTCCTGACGGATCCACATGAAATCGTCTTTGTCGATGCCGATGAAATAACCTTCAGGAACGTTCATGGTCACGCCGAATTGTTTCTTCAGCTGGTTGATGATTTTGATGTCTCTCGTCGGGCGGAAGAACTCCTGAAAACGTTCTCTTTCATTTTCATCGAACATAAGTTTCAGCCCGTCTTTCTGCGATTCGAAAGTCCTTACCCACGATTCAGGCGACGCCGCTGTTATCCTCATCACGAACTGTGGTTCCGACTGCCAGTTTTTCTGTGTCTCGACCAAAGGATTCTTGATGTCTTTATCGATCTTGGCGATGATGAGGTTACGGTGTTTCTGGAACATATCGTTAAGTGCGTCGATGTTGAGATGAGCCACCTTGAAGTTCTTTTCCGGCTGAGGAAGTCCGTACTGTTCCTCTTCGAAAAAGTCACGTACCGCCTGTCCTATCTGTCCGTTCCATTGTTCGTCGTTCTGAGTCACCATAAGAATCTCCGATGTGCCACCTACAGAACGAGCCTTCTTTATTTCTTTCTTGCTTCCATCTTCGTTCCTGCCTTCGCCATTTTTGTTGACACATGAAACTGCTGCAGTCAGCAAAATCAAAATCATTGTAATTAAAGTTGTCTTTTTCATGGTTATATTTATTTGTTAGTTAATATTTTTTAAGTCAACAATTTAATTTTGAATTTGTCAGACGCACCAATTACATATTGTTTATTTTTAAAGGTGTAATGTGTCACGTCTCTACCAAAATTTTCAACTTTCAATTTTCAATTTTCAATTCAATTGAGACGCACCAATTACATATTGTTTATTTCTAAAGGTGTAATGTGTCACGTCTCT
>SUWS01000091.1 GCA_015061365.1 Lentimicrobiaceae bacterium
TAAATATGATTTATGTCAGGATAAGTCAAGGTGTTTCCATGAAAGAAGCCCGCGATTATATTGTAAATACTCTCATGGAATATAAATCATCGAATGATAGAAGCAGATACGAAGAAAAAGTTTATCATGTAGATCATTTCCTTGAATATTATTATCAGTCGGAGAGAAAGCTTTCCATTTTGATAACGATATTCACCTGTATTTCAATATTGATTTCATTGATGGGAGTTTTCGGTTTGGTTTTATTTGAGACACAATATCGTCGTCGTGAGATCGCCATACGACGTGTCAACGGAGCCACGGTAAAAGATATTTTAAAGATGTTCAACGTACAATTCCTGAAAGTAGTAGCGGTATGTTCAGTGATAGCAATACTATTGAGTTATTATATCGTTGACAAATATCTCATGAGTTTCGCAAACAGGATTGCGCTCTCGGCATGGGTCTTTGTATTGTCGGTCGTCATAATATTGCTTCTTACAATATTCGTCGTCACGACAAGATCATGGAAAGCCGCCAACGAAAATCCAATTGACGCAATAAATTAACAATTAACAATTGACAGTTTACAATTAACAATTATGGTAGAATTTCTTGTAGAGGTACACGGACGTGTGACTTAAAGCGTATTGTTTGGATTATGAGATAGCAACCAATCTATCACATTAAGTTTTCTTATTCCATCGTAAACAGGATTGAAATCTATATCCGTTGTTATAAGATACTTTGGAGTGGAATCTTTTATTGCTCTAAGCGATGCTAATTCGCGTTCTAAAGTGCCTGGATTTTCTGTGGTCCAAGCTACTTGGTAATATGAAGTGTAATCATTGTAATCGATGACAACGAAATCTACTTCTAAGTTGTTCCTTTTTCCTATAAATACTTCTTTGTTACGACGAAATAGTTCAAGATATACCATGTTTCCCAACCAATGTGAGCGATCTTTTATGATAGATTTTTTTAGTCTTACTTTGGCAAAGCATGGGTCAACAATGTAATATTTATTCAGTGTTTGTAATAATCCTTTTCCCTTTATTTCAAATCGGGGAACTTTGTATATCAGATATGCTTCACATAGAGCGTCTAAATACTTCGCAACTGTCTGTTTGTCAACTATGGTGCCATTTGAACGTAATGTATCTGATATGGAACGTGGTGATACGTATGAACCAACAGAATCTAATATAAAATCCAGAATTTTGTTAAAGTCGTGCTTGTTGGTTATATTCAGACGTTTGAAAATATCTTTTTCAATAATGGTTTTTAATATGCTATGTGCAAATAAATCAGCTTGTTTCTCACTAATACTTAATTGCTTTACATATTCGGGAATGCCTCCGAAATGAATGTAATTCGCCAAAATCTCATTTTTTGATAAGTTTGGCGATTTTGATGATATAAAATTGTAATATTCAGCGAATTGTAATGGTAGAAGGTTTATCTCAACATAACGTCCTGTAAGCAATGTCGCTAATTCTCCTGAAAGCATATAAGCATTTGATCCAGTGATATAAATATCAACGTTGGGCTTTATATATAAGCTGTCCACAAGTAACTGAAAATCTTTTATATTTTGGACTTCATCTAAGAATATATAGTTCATTTTGTCGTTTATCAACCCTTTTTTTATATGAGTGTGAATTTGATAAATATCACCGATTGACAAGATGTCTAAATCTTCAAAATTATAGAACTGAATTTGATTTGTATCAACACCACCTTTGATAATGTCATTGGCGAACATCATTAACAATGTTGATTTTCCGCAACGACGGACGCCAGTGATTACCTTTATAATATTCTGGTCTTTTAAATTGCGAGTTGCTGCATGTACTGCTTGCGCTCTATAAAATCCTTTTGCTGAATATCCATGATGATATTATTTTGAGATTGTTCAAAAATTTTGGAATGTTGTATCATTTGCAAAATTAAAAAAAATATGGAAATTTATCGTTTTATCTTGATTATTTTCTTTGCTAAAATACAACTTTTGACAAGTTAGGAGTTTTATTCCTAATCTGTATAGATATTTGATTTGTTGCATGAAATAAATACGAATTAATTTTAATCACTGTCTAATTTTTTGACACTTTATTTTTACTTGAAATTTTAAATCGTTGATATTTAATGATGTAAAATTTTGGCACGATTTTGCAATTAACAGTTTACAATGTACAATTAACAATTATGGTAGAATCTCTTGTAGAGGCACACGGACGTGTGACTTAAAAATAAACAAAAATTCATAATGCATAATCGTTCTAATTATGAATTATGCATTATGAATTGCTAAGTTCGGTTCTATAACTATCTACAGCATAAAGTGGAATGTTTTTCATCCATTCTTGATCGGTAAATGGTTTTAAAGAGAATCTTATTGCCTTAAATTTTCTGTCTTTAAAATCTTCGTTGACAAACAGCGACAGCGACTTGCTCTTAACATTGACAGATGCTTTCACTTCTATAGGAACGACTTTCTCTTCGTTTTGGAGGAGGAAGTCTATTTCCATAGTAGAATTGTCTTTGGAATAATAGAAAACAGATACGTCTTTAGTTGCCTTTAAATGTTGGAGTACATAGTTTTCTGTAAATGCACCTTTGAACTCGACGAAAGCGTTTTCATTAAGCAACATGCTGTTAGGGTTTGCTTCCGACATACATGCCAATAATCCGCAGTCGAGAAGATATAATTTGAAAGCGGAGCTGTCAGCGTAAAATTTCAGGGGAGCTGTCGGTTGCTTGCATTTTTCAACCTTATATATCAATCCAGCGTCTATCAGCCATTGTAAAGCCATCTCATAATCTTTCGATCGGGCACCTTTCTTAATGTCGCCGTAGAAGAACTTTTTGTTTTCTTTTGACAGCTGAGCCGGAATATTATTCCAAACCTGATGAATACGCTGAATCTGTGTCTTGGTATGTTTCGACATGTCGTAATAATAAGTGTCCAAGATTTCTTTTTGTATCCTTCTTACTTGTTTTACGTCTTTGGTTTCAATATATTTTGAAACGGCTTCAGGCATACCTCCAACGAAATAATATTGGCGGAGATATTCTGTAAGTATCTCATTCATTGATGACATGGCTTCCCAGTCGTATGAATTTAAGAGTTCTACGAGTTTGTTTCTTCCATTGGCCAATAGAAATTCGTTGAACGTCATAGGAAACATCTTCATCATATTTACTTTCCCTACAGGAAATGACTCTTCACTACGTAACGATATTCCTAACAATGATCCGGCAGCGACAACATGTAAAGAACGATAGTCCTCACAAAAATACTTTAATGATGCAATTGCATTTGGAATTTCTTGTATCTCATCGAAAAATAACAATGTTTTGCCTGCAACTACATCAGTTTCATTGTATCGTTCTAATTCGGTGACAATGCGTTCTACGTCAAAGTTCCTGAACAGATTCAATGCGAATGTATCTTTGTGACAATTAACATAAATGAAATTGTCAAATTCTCTGTCGCCGAATTCTTTTAATATGAAAGTCTTTCCAACTTGTCTTGCTCCTAACAGAATGAGAGGTTTTCTGTCAGGATTATTTTTCCATTTCAATAAGTCTTGATAAATAGTTCTTTCCATTGATTAAATATTTTTACAAAACTACACTTTTTTTGTGGAATAATTATCTAAAAACTACATTATTTTTGTGTTATGTATTTGTATACTGTCCAATTTTTTGACACTCACTGTCCAATTTTTTGACACTTTATTTTTACTTGAAATTTTAAATCGTTGATATTTAATGATATAAAATTTTGGCACGATTTTACAATTAACAGTTTACAATTAACAATTAACAATTATTTTAATTATGAATTATGAATTATGAATTAAATTATTAATCGATGTGTTTATGAAAAACCTCTCGCAAAGGCGCAAAGTACGCAAAGAAACAATATAACATACTTCGGGTTCCTCTGCGTCTATGCGAGAAAAAGAAAAATGAAAAATATTAATAATGTGGACAAAGTCTGTTGTCTGTTGACAGTTGTCCGTTGACTTAAAAATGACAAAATGAAAATCGCATTTAAAAATTTCTTGATGACCTTGAAGCGGTATAAGGTGGCTTCGTTTCTTAACATCGCGGGATTGACTCTCGCTTTCGCGGCCTTCTACGTCATAGCCTCTCAGGTGATTTATTCTCTTACCTACAACCGCTCGCTCAAAGACTCGGAGCGCACCTTTATCGTGACCAGCTATCAGGAGATGTTGGAAAGTTGGTCGGCAAATTCTCCAAATCCAATCTCGTATGAAATCGCTGACGCTATGCCAGAAGTGGAAGCGATAGCTTCGATGAGACCACATCTGTTTCCTAAATCGGTATTCTCTAAAATCAATGAATATCACTTTGAAAAGTTTCCTTACGGTATAACGAACTGCAACTTCTCTATCACAGACGTCTTTAATTTCAATATCATAGCTGGCGACATCGTGGATTTTAACGTCGAGAATGCCATTATGATTTCTCGTTCTGCTGCAGAAATTATGAATGTGGAAGTCGGCGGACAGATCTATACCGATAGTAACGGTAAACCTGATAATTCTTTCAACGTGGTTGCGATTTTCGAAGACTTTGAAGAAAATACAATACTTTCCAATCGTCATATCTTCCTTAATGATGAGCGACGCGATGGTATGTTGAATAACAACTGGAACTATATGGTTTTCGTGCGACTTATGGACGAAGATGATGCTGATAAGTTCAGTTATATGTGGCAAGATAAGTACATCTCCTGGAACAGATCGATGTTTGATGAATATCTCAATTATTTAGAAACTGTCAGTGATGAAGTTCGTGCTAATGCAACTGCCGACATACAAGAGATGATTGATGATATAAAGTCTAAAGATGCTTCTGAATTAGTCAGACTAATCTCTTTCAACGACATGTATTATGACGAGATTTTCGATGATAAGGTGTTTGAGATGGGTTCTTTAAATACAACAATTATAATGATAGCCATCGCTCTTATAATAGTTATTGTTGCTTTTATCAATTTCGTTAATTTTTTCATAGCTCTCGTGCCTGTCAGGATGAAAGCTGTTAATATCTGCAAGGTTTTCGGCGCAGGACAGGGAACTTTACGATGGAACTTCGTCTTTGAAGCTATAGGTCTTGTTTTCATCGCCTTATTGTTTGCGTTGTATATAGTCTTCGCATTGAAGGATTCGTTTATCTCAAATTACGTTACTTGTTCTCTTGCTTTCTCCGAAAATATAGCAACAATAATAATTGTCATGGTGATAGCGATTCTGATAGCTGTCGTAGCCGCTGTTTATCCTGCTTTTTACATCACTAAGTTCAACGCTTCCATGGCGGTTAAAAGCGGATTCGCATATTCCAAGTCGGGACGTAATCTTCGTTCAATACTCATCTCTACGCAGTTTATAGTGTCTATGATGTTGATGATTGTGGCAAGTGTCTTCTTCCTTCAATATCGTTATATGGTGAATTACGATCTGGGTGTAGATAAGGAGAATGTTCTGACTTTCTCTTCTGAAGATGTCCGGTTGATTCATAGCGGAGAGACTTTAATACATAAGTTGGAGACTTGTCCTCAGATTAAGGAGGTTACGGCTTCCATGACTTCATTCTTTGGTGATTGTTCTTCCGAGAACGGCACTATTCATAATGGTAAGGAATTTAGTTTCAATATGTGGTGGGTAAGATGGAATATATTCGATTTCTTCAAGGTGCCTATTGTAGCAGGCGAAGGATTTACACCGATGTCAGCTAAGAAAGATATGTTGATAAACTTAAATATTAATCAAAATGTTGGCTTGACTTTAGATGATAGATTAGATGACAACTATAAACTAAAAGGCGTAACGGCAAATGTTTATAATATGTCGTTGGCGGAAAATCACGTTAACTCAGCTTATTATTGCGGTGATATGTATACTTATTATTATCTTCGTCTTCACGAGAATGTTGATGTTAAAGAAGTTGTTGATTTTATAAATTCTACTGTCAAAGAAGTGTCGCCTCATGCTGATATCTCTGAAATAGAGTTTCTTAACGAAAATATAAAGCGGATGTATGGCGACATCAAAAAGCAGACAATCATTATAGCGGTTTTCGCCTTGATAGC
>SUWS01000025.1 GCA_015061365.1 Lentimicrobiaceae bacterium
CGAAAAATTGAAGTCTATGGAGTTTGTTTTAGTGGAGTAAGCGAACTTAAAAAAGTTGCATTGTCTAGAAATCCCAAGAATGGAGTCTATGTGGGTGTGCAAATGGAAAGATATCCGTGTTTTGATAGTTCCGACTATGCGTACGAAAATAGATATTATACTCATTTTGTTTTTGCTCGCAATAAAGAAGATTTGGAACTCAAATTAGATGTATTAAATAACCCGGAAAAATATAAAGGCATTGACAAGAGAGAATCCATATTGGCTCCAATGGTATATTGGAATGGTGATACCGATGACCCAATGCTTGTGCCAGAATGTGATGAAATCTTCGTACATGAGAAAAGAGAAAAGGTAAAGCCGTTTACGATTCAAGAGTGTAAAAATAAGACAAGAATGGAGCGTCTTATGGAACGGTTAAAGCAATATAAGCAATAAGCATAAATCTATCATATACTATGGCTAAGATTTGTTTTCCACATCATTCACAAGGTGAATTTAGCTCATTAAATGAGGCTTTTCGTTATTTGAGAAAAAGAGAATACGGATGGTCTTGGTTTACGTTGACTGAGATTGTGAAGTACAATGTCTTTTATCGTGATTATTTGAGAGAGCATGGCATAGATTCTCTAATTAAAAAGATTCTAGAAGAGGTTCCCGAACTTTCTGAAGATAAAAAAGCATTAAATCATCTTCGTGAATGGACGGTTAAAGAAGCTATTGCTACATATGATATACAATGTTATAACATCAAAAGCAAGATAACAATCTTGGAGCATACATTTGATGGCTTAGAAGACATCATTAAACATAGAGAACTTCTCGGCAAGGAGTTTTTTAGAGGCTTTGAGTGTTTTACTCCTCAAGAAGTAATTGCATATTCCGACATTCATATAGGTGAACTCTATGAAAACTATCCAATCTTTGATAGTTACGATTTAGGAGATGATCGTACTTATCAAAATTATATTTTTAGGAAGAGTGAGATTACAGAGCAAGAGATGAAAGCTGCATTTAATATTTCACATAGAGGTAACTTCTGTATGGTACATGAGCAAATCCCCTCGCACTTGTTACCAATTTTATATTATAGCGGTGATGGTAAATATATGCTGCTTGCAACAAATAAATGATTAAAAAGATGAACATTGATTTAATCTTAAGTACTGGCATTGAAAATATAGATGTAGTTTATGGTGGAGTAAGAGGCACTACATTATCCTCACGTCACAATATGCGTCATTGGCAGGCAGTAGTTCAAAGTGGTATTAAGACAATTGTTGAGTTACGTGACAATGATCATTCTGATAGATTGTGTCAAATGTGCGAAAAATACGGTATCCGATACTTCGCATTTCCAATGGATAGCCATAGTATTCCAAACGAGACAATAGCGGCGAATCTACAAGAGTTCTTTGATATTATAGATAAAGGGGACTTTTACATAGCCTGCGCAATGGGGCTACACCGAACGGACTTAGCCCTAACTATATATTGGATGTTCCACGGTGCTGATAATGGCCTTCAACCTCCATTTTTGAAAGGTCATATAGTAAATGGGGAGATTGTGGAGAGTAGACTTCATAATAAGGTATTCAGACGATTAAATAGCTTGTATACCTATTTGTCGGGAAACCCAATAATCAATATTCCTGACAAGGGTACATTCAACTGTAGAAAGAAAGTGCTGACTAATAACTTTATTCACTAGCATTTTGCAAGATAGAATTATCGGTTATCCTACTCTAATATATTGAATCAATAATCTGAGAAAAATGAGCATTAAAAACAAGAGCAAGCGTTTGGCGTATTTACTTCGTCACGATCGTAAATATCAGTTTGATGTAAATGGTTGGCGAGAGGTCTCAGACTTAATCAACAAGCATGGATTCACACTTGAGGATTTATGTGCGATTGTTGATACAAATAATAAGCAACGATTTGAGTTTTCAGAAGACATGCAATATATGCGAGCCCGACAAGGACATTCCATTCAAGTCGATGTTGAGTTGGAGGAATGTGCGCCACCACCTTTTCTGTTTCATGGGACTGCGGAATATTTTGTGAATAATATTTTAGAAGAAGGACTAAGGTCGCAGAACAGATTGCACGTGCATCTGTCATCTACGATTGAAACAGCTATTAATGTTGGGAAACGTCATGGCACACCTGTAGTTTTTAAGGTAGAAACTCAAAAGATGTTTAAAAATGGAGCAAAGTTCTACTTATCAAGAAATGGTGTATGGCTTACAGATTATGTGGCAACTGAATATTTGTCATTAGAGAAATAATGTTAGTGTATGGAACATAGAATTACCCCAGAATGGATTAACTCGCTCAAAGAAAACGAAATCTTCGTGTTCGGATGTCGCAATTCGGGCAGACACTTTGATGGCGCTTCAAACTTTGCTCTAAAACATTTTGGTGCAGTAATGGGACAGCGCGAAGGTCGTCAGGGACAATCTTTTGCTATTCCGACTATCGGTGGTACTATCGGGTTAAATGAAATCCGTAGATCTGTTGATACTTTCACTAAATATGCTGCCGAACACCCGGAGTTACACTTTCTCGTGACTCCTGTTGGATGCGGAGGTGGATGTTGTAAAGTATGGGAGATTGCTCCAATGTTCCGAAAGGCATCAAAACTTTCGAATGTTAGTCTGCCACAAGATTTCTGGATAGAAATTGACAAAGGGCGTATAGCGGAAGTAAAGCAGAAACAGGCTGTTATGTTTGATGCGTTGTTAGATGTAGTGTCAAAGTTTTTTGGAGAACTGAGATTTATGAGGCTGAGAACGATGTCTCCAACCCGGTTATATAGAGAGTTGGTAAGCCGAGATTGCCACACAATATCACTATCTGAACAAATGGAGGGGGTTGATTTCTATGATGCGGCTATTACAGGTTCTTGGAATGCTCGATATCTAATAAATCATTCTACCCAATGCGCCTACATAGTTAAAGACAATAAAAAGAGAGTTGGATGAATTAAAAATAAGGATATAGATTGGAATGGTATTTCCGAATTACCCAAAGAAGTACAACGGAGAGTTCGCAGAAGAGTATGCAACTATGATTTTGGAATCTTCGACTTTGAAAATGGGGCGGCAAAGATTATGTGGCAAATAAGTCCTAATGGCAAGTATCACTATCTTGACAAATACTATGGAGGCAAAACTACTGACGAGAAAGATATTAGACTTTATGGAGTAATTGATTCCAATTGTAGGGTCGTGGAAAAACTTCGCATAACAATTAAAGACAGTTAAAGTGAAGAAAAGGATTCATCACAATATCTTAAACTATTAAAGTAAAATGGAAGAGAAAAAGATAATCATCAATGGTCATGAAGCAGTAGATTTGGGGTTGAGCGTGAAATGGGCAACTTGTAACATTGGAGCAACAACCCCAAAAGATTATGGCGATTACTTTGCCTGGGGAGAGATAGAACCGAAGGAGGAATATATTACTCGCAATTACCCTCATATATATTATGATGAGAAAAACTATATCAATTTTAAGGATATTGGAAAGGATATATCAAATAGTCAATATGATACAGCTCATGTTAAATGGGGTGAAAAATGGCGAATGCCAACATGTGATGAATTGTATGATTTAATCGATGAATGTAAGTGGGAATGGATACGGAATAATGATTGTGTGGGATATAAAGTTATAGGCCCCAATGGAAATAGTATTTTCTTACCGGCAGCAGGATGTTATGAGAATAGTTCAAAAAACTATCGCTTTGACATAGGTGGCTATTATTGGTCTAGTTCTGAATTATTTTGGCACGAACTAACAGGAACATTCTTACTTGAATTTAACGAGGAATATGTTGATGGAGATAATACATACCGTCGTCATTGTGGATATTCAATTCGTCCTGTAACAGATAAATAATAATTCATTAGATAGAAAATCTCAATACTATGCTCTATATATAAAAAAGAATATGAAGAACTATTTTACAATTGTTTTGCTACTGTCTATAATATTGGTAACATCTTGTTCAAGGCTGAGAAAATTTGACAGTGTTGAAGCTACGGAGAATGAACGTTATAACATCGTCTATAATGATGGTAAGTGTGGTATCTATGACAATAACGCAGATAGTCTTGTAACTTTAATAAAGTATGATGCCTTAAAATATTCACAGTGTGTAATAAAAGATTCCATAGAAATTACGGTATGGGTATGCGAGTTGGATAGTTTAAGTGGTCTTGTATCTATTGCTGGAGAAAATAATGAGATGTTGGAAATAATATTCCCGTAAATGTTTGTATTATGTTAGATGAAAAGAGAAAAGATGGATTTCTCAAACGAATAGCAAAGGTCATATCTGAGAAAATGAATCAATTGTTTACAGATGAGTAAAAGTAATTAAAACCCAATAAATCTATGTTGGTCGTACACCCTACAGATATTACGACAGCCGTTCTTAGTACTTTATATAAAGGGATGGAATCGAAAGTCGTTGACCAAAACATGAGTAAGCGTGAGATTGAGCATTTGCTTCACCATTGTCCGCCCCGTGAGAGGATTATGCTTTTGGGACATGGTTCTGACAAAGGTCTATTTTCACGTACAGATGATATGATATCGGAATTTGACCGCATTATAATAGGTCATTCCCATGCTTATCATTTGCGTCATCACAATGGTAATATCCTAGGGATATGGTGTCATGCTGACAAATTCGCACGTAAGGAAGGACTGCATGGCTTATTTTCAGGAATGATTATATCCGACATAAAGGAAGCGGAAGAGTATGGAATCATTACTCTACAGCATCATATAGATGAAGCAAATGAAGTAATGTTTGCCAAACTGAGGAGATTATTGGATGAGAAAATACCACTTCATGAGATTCCGGAACGGATGAAAGCCTTGAACGATACACCTTCATCATGGCTTACAAATTTCAATTACGAAAACTTTTATTATTTGTAGAACCCAAAGAGAATGAATTTATAATATGGAAGATAACTATATGGCGACCTCTCGAAATGGTCATGACTTGAAGGATATGTATAATCCAGAAACTAACACATTGGATATACGATCAAATGGTCTTTACCCATCTAATGTGTTGAGCAACTTATGTAGTAATAGTTTTCGTTTTGACGGAATGATATGCGGAAGCATGGAGGGCTTCCTTCAGTCGTTGAAGCGAAAGGAACTTGACAGGCAACGTCAGATATGCAGCATGAAGGGAGGTAATGCCCGTAAGATGAGTGTCACCTCATGGCAGACAGACCAGATAGTTTGGTGGAAGGGGCAAGCAATTGACCGACAGAGTAAGGAATATCAGCAATTGATATATCGTGCTTACCAAGCGATGTTTGAACAAAGTGAGCGTTTTCGTACTGCATTGATGCAAACAAGAGGAATGTTACTTACACACAGCAGTGGAGAGTCCAACACATATAAGACGATTCTTACACCAACAGAGTTTTGTGGCATACTAACAGAGTTGCGTGATAACTATGACAAGCGTGACAAGACGCAGGAACTCATGGAAAAGTCTGTTATAAGAAAGAAAAGGCTCTATTTTGACATGGATGGTGTTCTTGTTGATTTTGAATCCGGACTTGCACAACAAAGTGAGTGTACTCTGAAGGAATATGAAGGTCGTTATGATGAGATTCCAGGATTATTCGGATCAATGCAACCTATGCAGGGAGCCATAGATGCTGTTAAGCGTTTGAACGAATATTACGACTGTTATATCCTCTCAACCGCTCCTTGGAAGAATCCATCGGCCTGGAGTGATAAAGTTGTTTGGATTACAAAATACTTAGATGATGTGTTTCATAAGAAAATTGTAATCACTCATTGCAAGAATCTTTGTAATGGTGATATTCTGATAGATGACCGTGGTAAGAATGGAACAAGTGAATTTGAGGGTGAATGGATTCAATTTGGTTCAGAGAGATTCCCTGATTGGAAGTCGGTATTGGAATATCTTATACCAAAAGAAAATTAAGGGTATCCAAAGATAGAATATAGTCATTATTATACTCTATAACAGAAACAAATAATAAAATTTTAATGATATGTTGATTGCTATTTCTATTATGATTCTTGCTTATATGATTATGGGGAAAGACATTACTCCTCTTTTGAATCGTGTAAGAAACGTTGATTGGCGTGGTAATATAAATGCTTTAATGAATCGACTACGCCCTTGGGCATTGAAAGCAGGTCGCTTGGCAACTCGTCCATTATTGCAGTTTTACTATGTGCTTAATGATGAGAAAACCTCAACACTTGATAGAGTGTTGATTTATGCGGCAATCGTTTATACTATTTTGCCAATGGACTTTATACCGAGGATAGTCTATAGATTTTTGGGTATCTTGGATGATGGTCTTGCAATACTGTATGTATATAAAAAGATTAAGGATAAGATTACACCTGAAATCAATGCAAAGGTTGAAAATACACTCAATGAATGGTTCGGTGTGGAGTATGAAATAGTAAGAACATAAAAAAGAATATAAAATGGAAAATAAACAATATGAACAATATGAACTGGATGTGTATGCCCTCGTGAATTCCTTAATGACGAAACTTGGTATTACATATCCGATAGACAATTTACTTGAGTGGTATAATCATGCAGATAAAGTTCCAACACCATTCATGTCTCCAATGACTGAAGATAGTGTTAATGCTTCTGTAAAACATGATAATAAAATAGAAACAAATATCCCCGAATGTGCAAAAACGGGATATTTCCCTTGGAATGATGTTCTGGCAAGTATGTATACTATGCCTGAAAAAGTAAAAATCACAGAGATAGTATGTCCCAATTGTGGAGAGAAACTTGTTGAGCTTTATTTTTCTTCACCGGCTTGGACTTGGAAAGCATTATGTGGACGAGGTGGGCGTATGACTATTTGCACAGAGTGTCCGCGACAAGTGGAGTTTGGACTTGAAATAATGAATTAAAGAAACAATGAAAACTAATTATATCACCTTTTCGGAGGCTGGGAAACGGCGAGCAAATCAAGATGTATACCGTGTGATTGAGTTTCCTGAATACGACAGGGTCTTAATGGTCGTTTGTGATGGTATGGGCGGTCACGCAATGGGAGATGTCGCTGCTGAGACAGTGTGTAATGCCATTTGCGAGTTTTGGAAGCAAAATATACAAGTCTCAGATTCAGAGTCTAAAATCATTGAGGCTTGCAAAGTAGCTTCGGATGCTCTTTATGCACGCTCACGAGTAGTTCGCCCAATTGAAATGGGAACAACGCTAGTTTTTGCAAGTCTTGAAGGGAATACTGTAACCATTGCACATTGTGGCGATAGTCGCTGTTATTTATTACGTGATGGAGAAGTTGTATATCAGACACAAGATCATGCAGACCCTCATTGGGGTTCTGAAGTTGTTACAAGATGTTTCTTCTCTATGAATCCCGAAGTAGCAGTTCCTGATATTGCTCGTTTTGAAGTCAAGTCTGGTGATAGTATTTTTTTGTGTTCTGATGGAGTCTATAAAGCAATGGCTCCTCAGATACTTACTGCACGTTTACAGGACGATAAACCATTGGACGATGTGATTGATGTAATAAAGTTTATGTGTGAGAAGTTCTCAACAGATAACTATACTGGCGTTTTGGCAAAAGTTCTATAATTTTTAGAATTTACCTCTATCCAAGATAGAATACAAAAAAGATGCACTCTATAATAGCAAACAATAAAAGTTACTATTATGGGTGCATTTACTACAAAAAAGACTCTTTATGGCAACGCATCACAAATTCCTTCTGTTGCCGAAAAAATTAGGAAAGCATTTGTAGCTGAAGGCTACGAAGTTCGTGTTGATAACCCTGACTGTGGTCAGGAAATTTACATTACAAAGGGCGGTCTGTTCAAGGCAGCATTAGGTCTACGCTCTGCCCTAAAAGTTATAATGAAGCCTTCACGAGATGGCAACATCAATTTCGAGGCGGGTGTTAGCGTTCTCAAACAGCAATTCGTACCTACGGTTATCACTATGTGCTTTTTCTCTCCAGTTGTAATTGCTCAGATATGGGGAATGATAAAGCAATCGAAACTTGATGAGAAGGCTGTTGCAATTGCAGAAAGAGCATTATATCAAACAAAAACAATTTAATAAATTAAATCCTATGAAAACAAGAATTTTCAACCTTATCATCATTGATGAGAGTGGCTCTATGCAGAGCATCAAAAAAGAGGCAATTGACAGCGTGAACGAGACTGTCCAAACGATTCGTTCCGCTCAGAAAAAGCACGAAGAACAAGAACATTATGTGAGTCTTGTTACCTTCAATGACGATGTGAAGACCATCCTAGAGTGTGTGCCTGTAGATGAGGTAAAAGAACTTACCTCAGAGACTTATCGTCCCGATTGTTGTACCGCATTGTACGATGCTATGGGTATTTCATTGAATGCGCTTCGCAAAAAGGTTTCCGAGGATGACAAGGTACTTGTAACTGTTGTTACAGATGGCTACGAGAATGCTTCTAAGGAGTACAGTGGCAAGGCTATCAAGGCTCTGGTCGATGAACTCAAGACAAAAGGTTGGGTGTTTGCCTACATCGGAGCTAATCAAGATGTAGAGTCTGTTGCTGCAACGATATCCATCACCAATGTAATGAACTTTGAGAAGACATCTGCCGGAACTCATATGATGACTGACCGAGTAAACAGAAGCCGTGAGCGTCTTTATTGTTGTATGGCTAAGCCTGATTTCAGTGCGGCAGAAGCCAACGAAAACTTCTTCGATGAAGATGATAAGTAATACGAACCTCTAATCCGACAGATATGAATAGACTATTTACTATACTTTGTATGGTTTCATTATTGGTGCTTCATACATCATGCAATGATAGTGTTATGGACTTGGAAAGTCCTAATGTAGAAATGAAGACTCGTGCGGTTGAACAAAGAGTTCAGAATCTTATTCAGCAAGCACGACAAGGAGATGTGGAGGCATACTACTCATTAGCACTATGCTACCGTGATGGCGACGGCGTTGAAAAGAGTTTGCTTAATATGATTTGTATGTATGCAATTTATAGCCAAAAGACAGGCGGAGAGATTGAGGATATAATAGAACTTTTTGATGAAGGACATCCTTTCAAACTGCTTACAGAAATCTTTATTTTATCCTCTTGTGATGATAATTTTGAAGAAAAGTGGGAACAGCTAAAATATGTAGCTCCTATTGAGGCAAAAGCTTTTGAGATTGCAAAGGACTCTTTCACCACAGAAGATGATTCTGTAGTAATCAATATTATGCGCGAACTGGAAAATGAGGGAAGTGAGTTAGCTGTAATGATCCAAGCTGCATACTATGATGGTGCAATAGACGAAACAGGTAAAAAAGAATGTTTGACTCGTATTGCAGAGAAATATCCATTCTTTAATCTATTGCTCGGTGATGTATATGCTGAAAAATATAGAGATAGTGAAGACTTCTCCTACATTCAAAATGCTATCGAATGCTACTACAAGGCAGATGCATACGGAATGCTCATTCCTAATTATGCAAACAAACTATGGGGTATGTATGATAAATTTGGACAAAAGGGATTGATTGAGTATGATAAGCAAGAAATTGAACGCTTAAAGATATTGGCTAAAAGAACATATTAAACAGAATAACGATGAAACGACTGACTCAAATCTTTCAAGCGTTGCTCGGTGTAGCAGCCTTGATTCTCACGGCCTTGATTGCCGCAGGTCGCCTTGCTTGGCGCACAATCCGTAATTGGTGGAAGAAACGCTCAAAATGGGTACGACGCTCAATTGCAACAATTCTCATTCTGATTCCGGTAGGTTTTATGGCGCTTATTGCTTATGCCTACTATGATAGTGAGTATGGCAGATGGTATTGGAAAGACAATTATCTATCAAAGAATGTAGAAGTTCACGGTTTCCAGGACTATAAGGTTCGTGTATATAACTACTGTACAGGCAAATATACAACGCCAAAAGTGAATTGGGTTGCCGATAGTCCTACCAATGATTCTTTGACTGTATATGCCATCCCAAATAAGCGTGGCTACATAAATATCAATAATGGAAAAATCGTGATCGATGCGGAGGCTAACAACTATCGCAAAGCATGGGTGTTCTCAGAAGGTCTTGCTGCTGTTATTAAAGAGGGTAAGATTGGATTTATCAATGCCGAGAATGAGATTGTTATCCCATTCCAATTTGATTATACAGATAAGTGCCGTATGTATGACTTTGGCTACCTCTTCCACGATGGATATTGTATAATGACGAATAAAGATGGTGACTTGGGCTTGATTAACACTACCGGAAAGTGGGTCGTTGAACCTGCATATGATGAAATCTGGGCACCGCACGAAAGTGGTTACAGAATCATTGTTGATAACAGCAAACACGGTGTCCTCGATTCAAGAGGAAATGTTGTTTATCCTGCTGAGTACGGTTATGTAGATGTCTTGTCTGATGGCTTTGTCCTAACCAAAGGCGGTAAGAAGTGGCAAGTAGATTTTGAGGGAAATATTGTTCAACCATTTATGTTTGATGGTACATATTATCTGAACTATCCGATTGGTTACAACGAGTGTGGAGATATTCAATATGCTTTTGCCGATTACGCTAAATATGAGGTTATGAACCGTTATGGTATAATGAATCGTATAACTGGCACGCCGATAACTCTTGCGTTATATTCGGATATAAATATGCTCTCGAAAGATTTGTTTGAGGTACAAGATTCGGAAAGTTACGATTGGTACTTGGTAGATACAAACGGCAATGTAGTATCCAAGAAATAGCCATTGCAATGAGGCTTGAAATAAATGTCGGTATTCTTTTCACATTGAGTATCGACATTTTTTTGACAGGTAAGAAGGCTGATTAGAAAATAATTCCTACCTTTGCATATAGAAAAAGCGTTCTTTTCAATAATGCAGAATAAGACAGATTAGGGAACTTCGCTTGTTTCCAAATCGTTAGCAGTCTAAAATTTAAATTCTGTAATCGACTTGTTTTCAGCGAGAAACAATGTTTACTATGTCTCAAGCAATGGAAAGTGATGTTGCGGTTGATACCGGCAGACTTAATCCATTTCTTTAACGACGGTGAAATCTTGGTTATATCGGGAAGGTCGGCGAAGACGAGCTGCTCGGGCTGTTTAGGTTCGCCACAGAGTTTGTACGCCTGTTCGCTGATAGGCATGTATTCAACGCCTTTGGTTTTCTGTTGTGTGAAGTTGAGGCGGTATTTGTCGCCTATTTTCTGTAACTCTCCCCATCTTAGTTTCTTGACATCGCAGTGACGCAAGCCTGTGAGAAGTGAGAATAATGCGCCTTGCTTTATGATTGGTTTGTCGCACTCTGTGTTTACAAGGAGATTTATCTCTTCGAGTGTCAGGGTTTCTCTTCGAGTGTCGAGTTTGCGTATTCTTTTGGTTTTGGCTGAGAGGTCGATGGTTAAGTAACCATCTACAAACGCTTGTTTCAGTACAGTCTTGAAAGTCGAGAAATAGTTGGATGCGGTATTCTGGGTGATGTCGCCTTTTTTGTTTCCGTCGCGAGGTGCTTCAAGCAGGAAATTCTTGAAGTCTTCAATGAGTTTCATGTTGATTTGCGAGAATGCGAATGTGTCGGATTTGGCGAATGCTTTGAAGAGTTTGCAGACCCTCGTCCAGTTTATTGTGACGGAGCGTGAGGATTTCTTTTGTCGTTTTTGTATGAGTTGTTCGAAATATTCGATAAAGTTGCAGTTGGATTTTTCCTGTTGTTCGGCGAGTTCATTTTCTCGGTCGGTGAACAGAGCCTGATTGTCGAACTCACGTTGACGCAGCTTGCGGACATTGTCGGCATAGATGCATACTTCCTGATCTGCGGTGCTGCGACATTGGATTATTCCGTTGGCATCGCGTTTCGGTTTGTATGTTTTCTTTGTCTCTGTCGTCCTTGCGGTTCTTGTCTTGTCCCAGATGGGTGTAGTGATGATGCGGTTGAGATATTCTCTTTCTCTTATCACTTTGCTGCTTCCTTGTTTGAAGACAGGGTATGCTTCGAGGTATAGATACCATTCGTCGGCATATTCTGACTTTCTGAGTTTTACGGAGACTTTGGTGTTTAATATTGATTTTTTCATATTGGTTGTTATTTATAAAGTTTGTCTATTTCAGTTTTTGGAACATATATGCTGTTACCTTGATGTCGCATCGGGATTCCGTATTTTCGGATGTGTTTTGTGACGGTGGTGCTTTTGGCTACTCCATAGATGGCTATGGCTTCCGGCACTGAGATATATGGTCTGTCGCCTGGAACGGATGCTGCGATGGTGTCTAATTCTTGTTGTCGTTTTTCTTCTGTTACTTTTCGTTTGTATGCTTTCTTTGAGCATTGTTCAGAACAGTAGCGTGAGTTAATGGTCTTGGGTGTGAAGGCCGTGCCGCATATCGGGCATTTCTTGGTGGTTCTCGTTGTTTTCATGTTGATAGTGTTTTAAGGGTTAATAAATGGTTTTTAGTGTTCATAGGTTTCACTTCATGATGGATTAAGTCTCGGTACAATCATGGTACAAATATACGAAAAAACATTGAATAAAACAACATAATAACGATAAATTATGAAAATAAAAATAAGTGTAACAGATTGTGTTACACTTATTTATTGTTTTAATTGATTTTGGTGCTATGAGGGGGAGTTTTCAACTTTCAATTTAATCAGATGTGTTTCTTGTCCCATTTTGCGAACTTCATATAAATGTAACAGAAAATTCCGAGCAAGGCACCATACAAAATCTCGGCGGTCCAAACCCAATGTACGTGAGTTGTCAGATGTGTCATCGCCCAGATGAATGCAATGTAAATAACTAAGATTACTGCTTCTAAATAAAGTGCGGCTGTTGTGTTGCCCGTACCCGAAACAGCTTCAAAGTACGCGTTGCCAATGCCTTGGAAAATTGTTCCTGCGCATATCACGTAAATTGACGGAATGACTAATTGAGCAAGATTTATGTCGTCGGTATAGATCCTTACAATCTGCATCGGGAAGATGGCTACTAATACCATAATAGGTATAGTGCATAATAAGCAGTTCTTCAATATCTTTAATATTGTGTTGAAAACCTGGTCGGAATGCCCTTCGCCAATGATTCTGCTGACAACGGTATTTGTTGTCGTGGCAAAAGCGAAACATGGAGTTATGAGTATCATGTATACGCTTCTTACAATAGATGAGATTCCCGTCGCTGTCTCTCCCATTTTCTCTATCAGTATGAAGAAGATGAACCACACACTGAAGGAGAAGAGCTTCTGTATCATCGTTGGTGTAGCTATTCTTAAGATCCTGCCCATCAATTCGGATTCTAACTTATGAATCTTGAACATGCCGTAGTCTTTCTTTGTCAATGTGATATAACTATATACCGTAAAGAAGATGAACGCAGATACCTCAGCGCAGAACGATGCTAACGCGGCACCGCCGATTCCCATCTCAGGAAAACCAAAATTACCGAAAATGAGACAGTAATCTAATAAAATATTGACAACCGCCATTATTATCGTGGAATAGGTGATGACCTTCGTGTTGGAGATTCCTATATATAAAGCTCGATATAAGAAGTTGAAACATACGAAGATAATTCCATAGCGACGGTATTTGATGTATTCTATGGATGCGTCGTATATGTTTTGAGAATCGATTAATAAATATAGAAGTTGGTCGGAAAAGAAATATAATATTGAGAATAATATGGAACCTAATATCAATACGAATAAAGAACCGTGTTCGAATATGATGCCGATTCGTCCGTAATTGCCTTCACCATAACGACGCGCTATTATGATCTGTATTCCGATAGCAAAACCTGTTGCTATTGTGGTGAATACGAAATAGAAAAGTCCTGCAAGCATAGAGGCTCCTAAGGCAATGACTCCCAAGTGTCCTAAGAATGCGGTGTCTGTGAAGTTGATTATGGTTTGAGCCATATTACCTAACATGATAGGTAGTGCAATGCTCCAAATCTCTTTGTTGCTAATCTGAGTTTTCATCTGAATAACAAAGTTTTACAAATAAAAATATAATCGCTGTATAGTTTTACAAAATTACAAAAAAACTCTTGTCTGGTTACTGTTAATCATCATAGTATATAAAAAAATCGTATCTTTGTTTAAACTTTAATTCTATTATGAAGAATATTAAAATACTGGTAATCACGTTATTATTTTTGATGCCTTTGTGTATATACTCACAAACTGTGTCAGCGACTTTTTTTAATCTTCCTCAACAGAAAGTTTATCTTAACGCCTATACCGGATTTTATATGGAAGTGCTTGATTCTGTGATGATGTCGCAAGATAAAAGAGTTGATTTTAATACACCTTTGAAACAAGGAATGTATGAATTAGAAACTGAATATGGTGAGACTTTGGTTTTTCTATACGACAATTCAGCGGTCAAAATAATTGTTAAAGATTTTTATGATAGTGCTTCCGTAGAATTTATTAACTCTCAGTTGAATACCGATTGGAATGCGTACAACATTTTTAAAGATCAGGTGCTCAAGTCGATGGAGATGCTGAAACCTATATTGCGTAACTATGATAAAGAAACGGAGTTTTATAATACTGCTAAAAATGAATATAATTCGCTCCAAGATAAGTTTATTTCTTTTACGGACTCATTGATGACGCATGAAAACTACGCTTCCAAATTGATTAAAGCTGATAGATTTCTTCCTTTAAATCTTGACGATGATTTGGATAAACAAAGAGACTATTTGATTGTCAATTTCTTTAATGATGTCGACTTCAATGATTTATCGCTTATACCGACGAATGTTATTGCAAATAAGACCCTCGATTTCCTTTCAATTTTACAAACTCCAGAACAGGATCACGATCAACGGATAATGTCTCTTATCTTAGGAATTGACAATGTGTTACATCGAGCGACTGTTAATTACGAAATGTATAAGTATTTATTTCAATTTCTTATAGAAGGATTTAATGAATTGGGTTATGAAGATATAGTTGATTATATGTCGCGTGTTCCATATTCTGAAGAAGTTGATTGCACTGAGGAACAATATAATGAATTGTTGTCTATTGTTGAATTTAATTCAAGAGTTAGGTTGGGAAGTATAGCGAAAAATATTGCTGGAACAACAATTTTTGATCAGGATTTTGAATTGTATGAGCTTGAAGATGAATTTACTATCATTTATTTCTGGTCCTACACCTGTGATCATTGCAGATATACCCTAAAACATCTTAAGAATTTTTTAGATGAGAATAATAATTTTTCTTTAGTTGCTGTTAGTGTCAAAGGCGACTTAAGAAAAATTAAGAATCTTGTTAAGAAAGAGAAAATTGACGGATATTTTTATCATGACGGATTGGAGTGGGATAGTCCTGTGATCTCAGACTATGCAGTTACTGCTACTCCTACCTTTTTTCTTTTAGATAAAGATAAGAAGATAATTTATAAACCTTTTGATTTTAAAGAACTTGATGATTTTGTTAGTTTAATTATAAAGAGATGAAGAAAATAGTATTCAGTTTGTTATTATTAATTTCTATTAATATTTATGCCCAGAACGATGAAGATAGATGGGTAGATTCTGTATATAATACCTTGACATTAGAACAGCGTGTGGGACAGTTGTTTAACCTTAGGGCCAATGATCCTAACAAGGAATTCAATGATTATATTGATGACTATATTGAGAGATATAATGTTGGTGGGGTCACGTTTTTCAGAACTGACGCCGAAAAATTATTGAAGCAGGCTAATGAATGGCAATCAAAGGCGCAGACCCCGATGATGATCGCTATTGATGGTGAGTGGGGAATAGGTATGCGTATAAATGACGGAATATCATATCCTTATCAAATGACACTCGGAGCGATAACGAATGACTCTCTTATTGCGGAAATGGGACGTCAGATCGCTGAACAATGTGCTCGTCTTGGAATTAATGTGAATTTCGCCCCGACAGTTGATGTGAATAACGAACCAGATAATCCTGTGATAGGATTCCGTAGCTTTGGTGAGGATCCCGATAACGTCGCACATAAGGGATTAGCTTATGCACTCGCTCTTCAGACTAATGCGGTTCTTCCTTCAATGAAACATTTTCCAGGTCATGGTAATACGGTTACAGACTCACATTATGGACTTCCGGTAGTTAAGAATTCTTTAGAAGAAATTAATGAAGTTGAATTGGTTCCGTTTAAGTACTTGATTGATAACGGAGTAAAAGGAGCGATGGTGGGTCATCTTTATTTTCCGGCTTTAGAACCCGTCGCTAATCAATCGTCATCTCTTTCGAAGATAATGGTGACTGATCTTCTTAAGACAGATTTGAATTATGATGGACTTATCTTCACCGACGGATTGGAAATGAAAGGCGCATATAATGGAATGGATCCGGATAGTGTTTGTTTACAGGCAATTATGGCTGGAAATGATGTGCTTCTTCTTCCTCTTGATTTCGAACCTTCAATGCAAATTATCGTTGATGCGGCAAATAATAATGAAGCAGTTAATGATAGGGTAGAAGAGAGTTGTAAAAAAATATTAAGATATAAATACAGATTAGGTCTTAATAATTATAAAGAACAAAGAACAGAGAATCTACAAAACGACTTGCATAAAAACAGATATTATGCTTTGAAACAACGTCTTTATAATGAGTCTGTTACTATGCTCGTCAATAAAAAGGGAATCCTACCATTAAATCCTGATTCTGACAAAAATATTGCTGTGGTAACATTCGGAAAAGATAAATCTATCTCGAAGAAATTATCAAAGAAAGGTATAGATAATAATGCTTTCTTAATTAATGTTAATGCCTCTGACGAAGAGATTAAACGTACTGCAAAACAAATGAGGTCATACGATTATGTGATCTTGAATATTAGAAATACGTCAAATTATCCTTCAAGAAATTATGGGATTACTGCATCTATGGTTGATTTTGTTAAGAAAGTTCCTAATTCTACAAAATTGATAATTAACATATTTGGTAACCCTTATGCTGTGGATAAGTTCTCTTTCGGAAGAAATACTGCTGCTTTGTTGGTCGGCTATGAAGATAATGAAATGGTTGAAAATGCAATAATTGATGTCATTGTTGGTAATAGGTCGCCGAAAGGAAAACTTCCTGTTTCCTTAAATAAATTTAAGTGTGGATACGGACTGGAATTTAACGGTTTTCTTACCCCGGAAACCTTACCTGTTTCGTTGATCGATAATAAATATGTTCATCAGATTGATTCATTGATTCTTGATGCTATTGAGCAAAAGGTCTTCCCAGGTTGTCAGGTTTTAGCACTTAAAGAAGGTAAGATTATATATGACAAAAATTACGGAAAATATACATACGAAGGTGAGAGTCCCGTTCATTATGATGCTGTTTACGATATTGCTTCTCTAACTAAAGTTTTCGCATCGACGTTTGCTATGATGAAGCTTTATGATGACGGAAAGATAGATCTTAACTCAACTCTTGGAGATTATTTTCCTTTTATGAATCAATCAGATAAAGGTGATATTAAACTTATTGAATTGTTAACTCACCAGTCAGGGTTCACGCCTTGGATTCCAATATATAAGTATGTCGAATCAAGTTACTTGAGAGAATGCATTGATGAAGAACACACAGTTAGAGTGGCGAGAAATCTATATCTGTCGGACGATTTTAAGTATCAGATTTTTGATACCATTATGAATTCTGAACTAAAAGAAAAGAAATATAAATATAGCGATATTGGTTTTTATTTTATTCCGTCGATAGTTGAATCCATTACAAATCAGTCGTTTGAAACTTTTCTTGAGGAAAATTTCTATGATCCGTTAAACTTGAATCATATTTGCTTTACTCCGTTGAATGATATTGATATTACCAACATTGTTCCAACAGAAAATGATAATTATTTTCGTAACCAGTTGATTCATGGTGATGTACACGATCAGACCGCTGCTTTGTTCGGAGGAGTCTCTGGTCATGCGGGGCTTTTTTCCAATGCGAGAGACTTGGCTGTTATGATGCAGCTTTTACTTAATGGTGGTTATGCCAATGGAACTCAATTCATTTCGGAAGAAACGATAAATTATTTCACGTCTGCTCCGTTCGCTGATAATGAAAATAGAAGAGGTATCGGTTTCGATAAACCTGATTTGGATCCTGATGCGAAATATTATACTCCGTCAAAACAATCATCGATGTCGAGTTTTGGTCATGCAGGATTTACTGGTACATTCGCATGGGCGGATCCTGAAAATCAACTTGTTGTGATATTCTTGTCGAATCGTGTATATCCAACTTCTGATAATGATAAAATATCCAAACTGAATATTAGAACCAAAATTCACGATTTATTCTACAAAGCAGTAGCTGATTGAAATGGTTTTCAGACTTTATCCGCTTAAGGGGGCTTCTATAAATTGCTTTGCGAGTGATTTATGAGTTTTTCTTTGAGAAGATTTTTGTTTTTCTCGAAAGAGCATAGCGAGCTATGTGATTGAAAGAAAGACAAAAAGATTCCAAGAAAAAACATAAAGCACGCAAAAGTTTTAATTTTCATAGTTAATGTTTATTTAAACGGGGAATTTATAGAAGTCTCCTTAATTATCAGACGGATTTACAGGGAATTTGCTCCATAATGAATATCTTTTTCCCATTTCTTTTGTGAAGTCGCTCCACATTTTACCTGGTATGGTTTGAAGTATTTGTTTAGTGGAAAAATGACCTGCTATCCAAGTGTTGGCTTTCAATTCGTTACGAAGTTGTCCTCCGTCCCAACCTGCATAACCGACAAAGAACCTTACTTCGTGTGGTTTTATCAAGTCATTTTTAATCATGGCTTTAAGCGCGTTTACATTCCCGCTCCAATATAATCCACTGATTATTTTAGTGGAATCTGGAATCATTTCTCCGATGGTATGTATGAAAAATAATCTGTCGGTTTCAACCGGACCTCCAAGATAAACATCAGCGTCGAACTTTGGAAATCCTTGAACTATCTCGTTGAATGGTATTGATAATCTTTTGTTTATGATAACGCCAAGACTGCCTTCATCGTTATGATCGATTATAAGTATTGCAGAACGCCTGAAATAATAGTCGTTCATAAATGGTTCCGATAATAATATATCTCCAATTCTTGGATTTAATGTATTGCTTTGTATCTTAAATAGTTCGTCGTTGTTCATACCATAATTATTAATTTTTATTATGCATTATGAATTATGCACAATCAATTTTGATTATAAAACCATTTTTGTTACCTTTGTACGTCAATTTTTAACGTCATGGCAACTTATTACGACCAAAATAAATATAATTCTCTGCGAGAAGAATACGATTTTTTCCGTTTCCAAAGATACGATTATACTTTGGAAAAAGACTCACTTTACGTAAAATTTTATTTTTCTTTAAATGACGAATATTTCTTCACGCCAAGTTTCGAAATTGCTAAGAGAAAATTTTATGATTTTAACAATCTTGGCAACAATCAGATAGATACGATATTGTTTAATATTGGTATGATTGAATTGATCAGTTATTGGAAGTTGGCTTGTCCGAGGAAAGTTTATATTAAGCCTTTCAGATTAAGTGAAGAACAGATTAAATGGTGGAAAAAATTATATTTCAACGGTCTTGGCGAGTTTTTCTATCTTAATGGAATTAAAGAAAATGTTGATGATTTTATGGAAATTATTTGTGAAAGCGATATTTCCTTAAATAAAATTAATATTCCTTTAAGTGACGCTACCTTGGTTCCGGTTGGAGGCGGAAAGGATTCTGTCGTAACACTTGAGTTGTTGAAGAACAAACTGCCGGTAATTCCGTTGATTATCAATCCGCGTGGTGCTACCAACGAATGCGTGAAGGTAGCCGGATTCTCTGAAGAGCAGGTTGCGGTTATAAAACGTACTCTCGATTCAACAATGTTGAGAATGAATAATGAAGGTTTTTTAAACGGACATACTCCTTTCTCTGCGATGTTGGCGTTTTACACCTTATTAATTGGCTTTGCAACAAATTCGAAATATATTGCGCTGTCAAATGAATCAAGTGCAAATGAACCAACAGTCCCCGATTCGGAAATTAATCACCAATATAGTAAGTCTATCGCTTTTGAAAACGATTTCAGAGATTATGTAAATAAATATATATCTTCTGATATTGAATACTTTAGCTTCTTACGTCCGTTGAATGAGATTCAGATTGCAAGTCTTTTTAGCAGAAATAAGGATTATTATAAGGTGTTTAAAAGTTGTAACGCTGGCAGTAAAACCGATTCGTGGTGCGGCAAGTGCCCTAAATGTCTGTTTACCTATCTGATAATGTCACCATTTATTTCGCAAGAAGATCTTATAAATATTTTTGGTAAAGACTTGTTGAATGATAATGACTTACAACCAATATTGAAGCAACTTAAAGGTGAAGCCGATGTTAAACCTTTTGAATGTGTCGGTACGATAGAAGAGGTAAATGCGTGTTTGAATTTTAGTCAACAGACAACGGACAACAGACAACAGACTTCAACCACATTGACAATTGATGATTTGTTGAATCAATATGATGAGATGAATAATCTGCCAGAACATTTCGCAGCTATATTGAAGGATAATTTGTTTAAAAATAATTAAGGATGTTAGATTCGATTTTTAAGCGACTCAGAGGTAAGAGAATACTCATCGCGGGATTCGGACGTGAAGGACAATCTACTTTACGTTTTTTACAGAAATTTTTGCCTAACGCTGAAATAGGCATAGCGGATAAAAATGAATCTGCCTTCAAATGTGTTGATAAACAAAGTTATACAATTTATTACGGTGATGATTATCTGAAAGATGCATCAGATTATGACATAGTGATAAAGACTCCAGGTATCTCCGTCAAAGATATTGATATTGACAAAGATCTGATTAGCTCTCAAACAGATCTGTTCATAGAAGCGTTTCACAGTCAGGTTATAGGAGTTACAGGTACAAAAGGTAAAAGTACGACCTCGTCTCTTATTTATCATCTTTTGAGAGAGTCGGGTAAAGATGTGATACTTGCAGGTAATATCGGAATACCCGTTTTTGATTGTGTTCAGAATATAAACCGCAGAACAATAATTGTTTATGAACTTTCTGCACATCAATTACAATTTATAAATAAGTCGCCCCATGTCGGAATACTGTTGAATGTATTTGAGGAACATCTCGACCATTTCGGAACTTTCGAGAAATATAAGGAAGCTAAAATCAATGTTTTGAGATATATGGGTGACAATGATGTGGCGATAGTAAATAACCGACTTTGCTTCGAATCCTTAATTTTAGATAAGAAATACGTCGATTTTGAGAATTACAATTTCGAAGATTATAATATCAAATGGGATAGCATACCTATTTTGGGTGAACATAATAAATTGAATGTCAAGGCAGCATTGTGTGCATGTTATGCTTTCGGACTGACGATTGATGAGCTGATTCCACATCTCTATACTTTTAAGCCGTTGGAACACAGACAAGAATATGTCGGTACTTTTAATGGAGTAAAGTTTTATAATGACAGCATTTCTACCATACCGCAGGCGACAATAGCAGCCTTAAATACTATTAAGAATGTTAATTTTCTTTTACTCGGCGGTTTTGACAGAGGAATAGACTATGAACCTTTGGCGGAATTCTTAAAATATAATGTGTTGTCTTATATATTAATTACAGGCGACGCTGGACGGTCAATAAAGAAACAATTGCAAAATGTTGGTTACGAAGGCGAGGTGCTCGAATATGAAGATATGCAGTCAGCCTTTATTTTAATTAATAAATATTCAAAAGAGGGCGATGTATGTCTTCTGTCGCCAGCTGCTGCAAGTTATGACCGTTACAAGAATTTTGAAGAAAGAGGTAAGGTTTTTAAAGAATTTGCAAATAATTTTTAAGTAATGAATATTTTTTTTGGAGAAGAAGCATCTGCGCAATTATCGATATTAACAAATAGTTACGATAAGTTTTTTTTGTTGACAGATGAGAATGTTTACGAAATATATTCTTCGATGATAGCGTCGTTGTTACCGGAAAAGGAAATTAATAAAATAATACTTCCTTCGGGTGAACAATCAAAAAATATTGAGAATGTTATTCTTATATGGGATAAACTTATTGAATCTAAAGCGGGACGAGATTCTCTTCTTATAAATTTTGGAGGCGGAACTATTTCGGATATAGGAGGCTTCGCTGCTTCGTGTTATAAACGCGGTATAGATTTCGTCAACATACCTACCACTTTACTTGCGATGGTTGACGCTTCCATAGGTGGAAAAAACGCAATTAATTTTAAGAATTATAAGAATCAGATTGGTCTCTTCTCTGAACCTAAATCTATTATAATTAATCCGGAATTCTTAAAAACTCTTAACAAAAGAGATATTTACTCCGGTATGGCGGAGATAATGAAATATGCTTTTATTGCTGATGAATCTTTGATGGATTTGGATATTGACAACTATTTAGATTTTATAAAAGAAGCGGCAACAATAAAAGACGAAATCGTCAATATGGATATGAAGGAAACAGGACTTAGAAAAATCCTGAATTTCGGACATACCATCGGGCATGCCTTAGAATCATATTATATGGAGAGAGATAATTGTCTCACTCATGGAGAGGCTGTCGCACTCGGAATTTATGCGTCTCTATATCTTTCGAAAAAATATTGCGGCTTGGATGATAATTGGATTATGTTCTATGATCTCTGGTTTAGAGGTGTTTATGATTATATAATCCTCAGTGACTTAGATGTAGAAAAAGTGTTTTCTTATCTTTCTTATGATAAAAAAAATAAAGGCGGCAAACCTAAATTTGTACTGATATCAGCTCCGGAAAAACCTCAGATTGATGTTGAAGTAAGGGATGAAGATATTAAAGATGCTATTTTATTATTAAGTGGACTTCTATAAATAATGTTAATTTATATTAAGAATAGAGATATTGATACTGAGATAGATTTGCCGTTAAGCAAGAGCGAAAGCAATCGTGCTTTGATGATTATGCATTATGCGAAATCTCAATCTGCAATTGACAATGAAAAATTAGAAGTTGCTCTGTTTTCTCATATTTCAAATCTTAGCAAATCAGACGATACTATACTTTTAAAACAACTCTTAAATAAAATTAATGAACAAAGTATGTCGTCTGAAATGATAGAGTTGGACTGTGCTAATGCAGGAACAGTGTTCCGTTTCTTGATGACGGCGGTTGCTAATTTACAATTGACAATTGACAATGAACAATTAACAATTGAAGATAATTATAATAAATTTTCTGATTCCCAGATTTTCAGATTCTTATTGACAGGAAGTGAGAGAATGAAGTCGCGACCTGTCGATTCGTTGGTTGACGCATTGAGAAATCTTGGCGTGACAATAGAATACACGGAAAGAGATGGTTATCCTCCGGTTTTGATAAAAGTCTCGAAGTTCGGAGGTCAACATCCAACTTGCGATTCTCAATTTTCAACTTGCAATAACAGGGTGGAAGTAAGTGTGGCGCAAAGCAGTCAGTTCGCGTCATCGTTGTTACTTGCTGCTCCGACATGGAAAGACGGATTGGAGTTGAGTCTGACGGGAGAACTTTCTTCGTTGCCTTATATCGATATGACTATAGATATGATGAGACGTTGCGGTATTGATGTGAAAAGAAATGATAGGACAATCATAGTAAAATCAGGAATATATAAGATCGATAATATATCAATAGAACCCGATTGGAGCGCCGCTGCATTCTGGTATGAGATGGCGGCACTTTCCGATTCAGCGAATATATTCTTAAAAAATCTTAACATCAATTCATTACAAGCTGATGCTGTCGTGATGAAGATATTTGATGATTTAGGAGTTGAAACGTTTTCTTCGGATGGAGGCGTGGTTATTAGAAGGTCGCAGGGTCGCAGGGTCGCAAGGTCGCAAGGTCTAAAGTCAATAGTCAATAGCCAACAGCTAATAAATTTTACAGGACAGCAAATTTTCAATTGTCAGTTTTCAACTTTCAATTTTATGGATTGTCCCGATTTGTTTCCATCTGTAATAGCAGCTTGTGCCGGACTCAAGGTTAATGCTACATTTACAGGACTTAAGAATCTCTCCATCAAGGAATCGGACAGGAAAATCGCGATGATTAATGAGTTAAAGAAAATTAATATTTCATTTGACGAAATTTCTGAAGATGTAATAAGGATGAGATGTCCAGAGACCTTGCCGTGTTTTACTGAAGAAAACCCAATAATTTTTAAGAATTACGGAGATCATCGTATTGCAATGGCGCTTTCTATTCTTTCATTAAAGATCGGAGCGATAGAAATGGAAAATCCTGAAGTCGTCTCGAAATCATATCCGGGATTTTTTAGAGATATGAAAATAAAAACGGGCAGAACCTAAATCCTACCCGTTTTTTTATTATAAGATTTTAATTTTCAAATCAAAATCATTCTTCTGTGATGTTTGGTAATTCCAATCCTAAATGTTTCTTAGCGTCGACTCTCTTCAAGATGATACCGATGATGAGAGCTGCGATACCTAAACATGCTAACATCACCAATGCCCATGTATAGTTGAGAGCTACAGGGTCTGTTACACCAGGATTTTTCTTGTCTAAGATCTTACCTATTAATAATGGGAATAACCATAATCCGATGTTCTGGATCCAGAATATCAAGGCGTATGCTGAACCGATGACTTTAGCGTCGACTAATTTTGGAATGCTTGGCCATAATGCAGCAGGTACCAAAGAGAATGATGCTCCTAATACCAAGATTGTTACGTAAGCTACTATGATGCCGCCGACAGCCTGTCCTTTGAACATAGGTAAAATGAAAGCGAATGTGAGGTGGCATACGATGAGCAATCTGTTGAATTCCTTGAAAGTCTTCTCAATGGCTTTTCTGTTGTCTTTTCTAAAGTCAGATATTGTTCTGAAGTTGGGAGCGAGCTTGCATAAGAGCCACATGACCTCGATGTTGCAATGGCATTTACGAGCTAGTTTTCTGGAGGAACGCACGGCGTAGAAGTATCCGTAAATATATAGGGGACTTCTATAAATTCCCCGTTTAAATAAATTTTGACAATTATGATAGGAACTTTTGCGTGCTTTATGTTTTTTCTTGGAATATTTTCGTCTATCTTTCAATCACATAGCTCGCTATGTTCTCTCAAGATAAACAAAAATCTTCTCAAAGAAAAATTCATAAATCACTTGCAAAGCAATTTATAGAAATCCCCTATAGTTTCATCAAGTCTCTTGGGTCATATCCTGGCGTTCCGGTCTCGGCAGGAGTACTGCGGATGAAACCGAGTTTTTCCATGTCTAGACTATCGACGAAAGCGTCGAAGAATCTGACAGGCGCATCCTGTCCGACATATTCGTCAATACATTCAGGGAACAAAACCCTTTGCTTTCTGTTTTCACCTTTCATGTATGCCATTGCCTTGCAAAATATTATACTACAAATATAGTAAAAATATTTGAGATACAGAAGCTTATATAAATAAAAAATACGCAAATTACATTAAAATGTTTTCGGACAGTCTCCCCCGATTTTATAAAAAAATATTTAAAAAAGTTTGGATTGTTGAAATAAAATTATAAACTTTGCAGGACGGAAAATGAAAGGAAACAATATGGAAAATAACATACAAATATTAGGCAAAAACAAGTTCATAGAACGTGTATCTCGGTAAATGACATTTATCGGGAACGTTTTTTAAGAAATATATCAAACTACTGACGTGGAAAAATGGGTTCTATCCATTGATGTAGGAAAATTAATAATAAATAGAACCCTCCATATAATTTTACAAAAATGAAAGTGAGTATCAGATTAGCTAAAAATTCTTTTATCCTATTTCTTATGTGCTTGATCTTTGTCGTCTCTTGTAAAAGAGAAGATGATCCGGATGACAATGTACAACAACAAAATCCTAAAGCTTTGTTGAATTATAGAGTCAATATAGCGGAATCCGTTTTGGATCTGACAGATGTCAGTATTGTTTTTGAAGATAATGCAGGTAATGTTGAAACGGAGATTATTACTTCAGATATGATGCAAGAGGATTTTACGGATTTGCTTTTATATATCAAAGAATATAGATTTGATGATTTTCCGGCTTCATTTAATTGTAGGGTAAGTTGTACACCTAAGATAGATATTGATCCATACGAGTTTTGTACTTTGGATGAAAATGGTGAGTGGATCATTAATGGTACTTGGGGACTCGGTTTAGGCTATGCTTATTATATTGATTCTGTTTTGGTTGATATAGAAGGGTTTCAAAATTACCCTGCGGGTAAGAAGTTAGATCAGCTTGATGACTTATGTGATGATATAGATGGAAAATTTTTAGAGATTCACATAGATGAAAACGGAGAAATTATTGTAACCAATATACTTGGTCATAAATTTGTTGATTTAGGTTTGCCAAGTGGTCTCAAATGGGCGGCATATAATGTTGGAGCACAATCTCCTGAAGAATATGGCGATTATTTTGCGTGGGGAGAAGTTAACCCTAAGAGTGCATATACAGAGGAAAATTGTTCTACTATTGATTTGTTTGTCTATGATTTTAGTGGACATTGGGATTATGATGCGGCAAGGGCTAATTGGGGCGGCACTTGGAGAATGCCTACCGAAGAAGAAATGAGAGAATTAATCCTTAACACTCGTTCTGAAAGGACACAAATTAATGGTGTTTATGGTTATATAATAACAGGTAGCAATGGTAATTCCATCTTCTTTCCTTGTGCAGGTAAAATGATAGATACAGTATTGACTAATGAAGGAGAATATGGATATTATTATTCATCTACATCTACTGGTACACCTTCGTCAGATTATGCTTCATATTATTATTTTGTTGATGAAAATCAGGTAATATGTTCTAATAAGGATAGATACCATGGGTTTACTATAAGAGCTGTTTCAAACTGATTTGATGTTTATATTTATTAGCAATAAATAAAAAAACGGGCAGAACCTAAATTCTACCCGTTTTTTTATTATAAGATTTTAATTTTCAAATCAAAATCATTCTTCTGTGATGTTTGGTAATTCCAATCCTAAATGTTTCTTAGCGTCGACTCTCTTCAAGATGATACCGATGATGAGAGCTGCGATACCTAAACATGCTAACATCACCAATGCCCATGTATAGTTGAGAGCTACAGGGTCGGTGACGCCAGGATTTGTCTTATCCAAGATCTTACCTATTAATAATGGGAATAACCATAATCCGATGTTCTGGATCCAGAATATCAAGGCGTATGCTGAACCGATGACTTTTGCGTCGACTAATTTTGGAACGCTTGGCCATAATGCAGCAGGTACCAATGAGAATGATGCTCCTAATACCAAGATTGTTACGTAAGCTACTATGATGCCGCCGACAGCCTGTCCTTTGAACATAGGTAAAATGAAAGCAAATGTGAGGTGGCATACGATGAGCAATAACGAACCTATCATCAACATTGAAGCGGCCTTACCTTTATGGTCGACGTAGTTGCCGAGGATAGGAGTGATAGCTACAGCCAACAATGGGAATACAGCGAATACAGATGCTGCTGAGCCACGCATATAACCCATGTAGCAATAAACCACTAAACAAACGATAGCAGCTGCCATCAAACCGTATTTCAAACCGGTCTTCTTTGAGAAGTTGCTTGCGAATGAACAAGCGGCAACAGCTAACATGATTACGTATTGTACGATGGTAACAGCTTCAGAAGCCCAGAATCCTGTTGGTTCTGTGAAAGTGAGGTTACATTGTAACATGTTAACAGCGTATTTTTGGAATGGGAAGATAGCTGAGTAATAGAGTACGCAGAGAAGTGCGACCAACCAGAAACCCCAGCTTGACAAGATTTTTCCGATGTCGCTGATTTTGAATGGATCGTCTTTTTCTTCTGCTTCGCCTGTCTGTGAATCCAATTTCTTATCCATGAAGAAATAAACGACGAACATGATAAGAGCGATGCACAACAAGACAACGCCGAAAGCAACAGCGCGTGATACGTCTACCTTACCACCCCAGTTAGCGAACATAGGTGAGAAGATCATACATGTAGCGACGCCGAGACGTGCCAATGCCATTTCTGAACCCATAGCCAATGCCATCTCACGGCCTTTGAACCATTTTACGATACCACGGGAAACGGTGATACCAGCCATTTCAACGCCGCAGCCGAATACCATGAATCCGATGGCTGCCAACTTAGCCGATGCAGGCATTCCTCTGTAGAATGGCGATACGCCTAACTCTTCAAAAACAGGGATGTAGTTGAGGTTTTCTGTGAACCATCTTTCCAAGCCGCTGCCAAAGAAACTCTCTGATATAGCGTAATATTTTATGATGGCACCGACGAGCATAACAGCGCCCGACAATACTGCTGTGAAACGAACACCCATCTTGTCGAGGATGATACCTGCGAAGATGAGGAAGAATACGAATACATTCAAGAATGTTTCAGCACCTTGCATTGTACCGAATGCTGTGGAGTCCCAACCTCTTTCAGATTGCATGAGGTCTTTGATAGGAGAGAGGATGTCCATGAACACGTATGAACAGAACATCGCAAAAGCTAAGAGCAACAAGGCAATCCATCTCATCGCTGCCGAGTCGCGTAATGTTTGAAGTTTTTCTGTCATGATAATATTGTTTTAAAATTTGAATTCAATTTAACTATAGAGACGCATCAATGAGTGTTTGTTGCATCTTACATTGGTACGTCTCTACGATTTTAAACTTTCAATTTTCAGTTTTCAATTTATTTTGCTGGAAGCTGAACCACTTCTTTCAAGTTGCCGTTCAATACTTGTTTTGCGAATTCGGCGACTGATTCAACGGTGACACCTTTAATAATATTTTCATATTCGCTGATGATGTCGATATTGTCTCTTGTCTGTGATTCGATTGCGCTGATCCAGAATCTGTTTTCTTGAAGTTGTTCTGTTCTCTTCTTGAGTTTGTTTTCAAGAACCTTGCTGAGGTCTTCCTGACGTGGACCGTTTTCTGCTACGTCTTTAAGTCCTGCCTTAGCGATGTCCATCAATGTTGCATAAACTTCATCGTTTGTATCGAAAGCGATGAGGAATCTGAAATCGTCGTCAGGTCTGTTGTTTGTCGAACCCATAACACCGACACCGTAGGTTCCGCCTTGTTCCTCACGGATTGTCTTTGTATAGACGATGTCGAGGACATCAGAAAGAACTGACATATAAACTTGGTTGTAAAGGTTATATTCCATGTCGCCGTTGTAAATCATATAGACGGATGTCTTAGGATCTTTCATCTCTCTCTGATAATGTGTTACGTAATCTTCGTTTGTTAATTCAAGACCTACATTCTTCCAGTTTTCTTTACGTTTGTTTTTCTTCAAAGAAGCTAAATATTGTTCTACTAATGGTTTGAATGTTTCAACATCGATGTTGCCGACAAATGTGAATGTGAAGTTATTAGGATCTGAGAAACGGTCTTTGTACATTTCCATTGCCTTTGCGTAATCTACTTTGTCGTAATCTTCTACAGTCATTCTCTTTACCAATGGGTGGTTGTTATACATGACTTTGTTCAATGAGTCTGACAATGTGATCATAGGGTTGAGTTCCATATTTTTCAACATCGCTTTTGTACGTTGCATCTCTGAAGCGAAAGCCTCTTCGTCAGCGCGAGGTGCTGTGAAGTATAAGTAGATGAGTTGCATCATTGTTTCCAAATCTTTAGGTGATGAGAAACCTGTCATGCCTTCAGAATAAGTGTTGATTTGAGGATATACGCTTACTTTCTTACCTGCCAAGACTTTAGGAAGATCTATTGCGCTGAACTCACCGACGCCACCTAAGGTGATGATTTCTGGCAATACTTGTAATGTATATGGGTCATCTTGTGGAAGTGCTGTCAAACCGCCTTCGCTATATGCGCTCATTCTGATTTCGTCGTCTTTGAATGTGGTTTGTTTGTAGATGACTTTCATGCCGTTGCTGAGTGTCCATTCTGTTGTTCCGAAAACTTCATCGACAACCTCATTCTTAATTTTTCCAGGTTTTGGAAGTTCTGCTACGATAGGACCGTCGAACACTTCTTCTACGTAAGGTTCTACTTCAACAGCCATTGCGTTGTTGTACATAGCTAATAATTCTTCTTCTGTAGGAAGCACTTCGCCTTCTTTTTCAGGAGCTAACAATGTCATGACAAAGTTGTTCTGAGGGATGATTTCCTTAACGATAGAGTTGATTGCTTCTAAAGGAAGACTTGGAATTATTTGTTGATAAAGCATATATTCAGTTTCGATGTCCATCATTGGTTCGTTGCTGATGAAGTGATCTAAGCAAGCATTTACGTATTTGCTGTTTTCTGTGTTGTTTCTTTCGTTATATGCGCTTTCAATGTTTTTCATGAAATCGGCTTTTGCTCTTTCATACTCTGAAGCGGTGAAACCGTATTGTTGCATACGTTTTGTTTCTGCTACCATAGCTGCAATAGCTTCTTCAATACCTTCGGCGTCTTTAGGAATCACAACACTTGTCCATGCGTCTTTTGTAGGAGCTACATAATAATCGTCATAGTAGCTGTATCCATAAACGAAAGGAGGATTTGATTTCTGTGTAAGCTCTTGTAATCTGTCGTTTTGCATACTTGTAACTAAGCTGATGACATATTGTGACAACCAGTAAGAGACATCATTTTTCAATGAATCTGGTGTTGCGTCTTGTTTGTGGAACATCATCACTTGGTAAGAAGTCAACTCTGGGTCTGAAGCTATTGCTACGATAGGTTCTTCGTTGTCTTCGATCATGAACTGTGTTCTTTCTGCTGGATTTACAGGAGCAGGGATGTCGGCGAACATTTCTTTGATGCGAGCTTCGATAGCGTCGACATCGACATCACCTACGATGATGAGACCTTGGAGGTCTGGACGATACCATTTGTGATAGTAGTCGCGGATGTCTTGGTATGTGAAGTTAGCAATAACTTCTTTTGTTCCGATAGGGAGACGTTCTCCGTAAGGGCTGCCTGGATACATGATAGGAAGAACCTTTTCCATGACGCGGCGATTAGCTCCGCCTGTAGTGCGTTCTTCTTCTAAGATGACACCGCGTTCGTTGTCAATCTCTTCTTCTTCAAGAGCGATGAAGCTTGACCAGTCGTGGAGGATGAGAAGACATGTGTCGACCAATCCTGGGAGGTCTGTAGGAACGTTGGTGACCATGTAGATTGTCTGGTCGATACCTGTTCCAGCGTTGAGGTTTTCACCGAATTTGATACCTCTGCTCTGGAGGTAGTTTCTCAATGTCATTCCAGGAAGGTTTGTGGTTCCGTTGAATGCCATGTGTTCCAAGAAGTGGGCGAGACCTCTTTGGTTTTCTTCTTCAAGAACTGAACCTACTTTCTGTGCGATGTAGAAGTCAGCTCTGTTGTCTGGTTTTTCATTGTGACGGATGTAATACGTCATGCCGTTGTCCAACTTTCCGTATCTTACGTTAGGATCCATTGGGATCGGCATTGCCATTTGGGCAAAGCTATTGAGGCCGAATGCTAAAACCATCAATAGTGATAATAAGTACTTTTTCATAGATTGTTGTTTAAATTTTATTAAATGTTTTGAATTCTTAATATAAATGAACTACATATTTTTCAACGAAATATGGTTCTGCATACCATTTTGTTATCGATGTCGACTTACGTTTCCAGTTCTTAGGGACTTCTCTTAATTCTTCTTCTATGTCGCCTCCTTTGAGATAAAGTACACCACCAGCTTCTATGTCGTTATGAATGCGTAACTTGTTGCCTACCCAACCCGCTATTTCTGGAAGACGTGTCACGGCGCGACTTGTTATAACATCGAATTTGTCTTTCACTTTCTCGGCACGTTCTTGAATCGCGACTACATTTTTCAAGCCTAAAGACTCAGCGACAGCTTGAACGACTTTTATCTTTTTGCCGATACTGTCGACTAACAGAAAGTCAGTTTGCGGAAACATTATGGCTAACGGAATGCCGGGGAAACCGCCGCCAGTGCCAACATCCATGACCTTCATTCCAGGCAATAAAGGGAAATATTTTGCTATAGCCAAAGAATGCAGGACGTGATGTTCGTAAAAACTATCCATATCCTTGCGTGAAATAACATTGATCTTGCTGTTCCAGTCTTCATATAAAGGTAATAATGACTGATATTGCAACATCTGATTTTCAGTAAGTTCAGGAAAGTATCTCTTGATGATGGTATGATCCATATACATTTATCTTAATTTGCACAAAAGTAAGAAAAAAGATTAAATATACATTATAAATATGAGTGAAAAAATGCTAAATAATATTTAAGGAAATTATGAGTTATTTTTATATCTTTACACAAAATTTTCCCGATGATAAAAAAATGCTTTAGATATTTAATGATGTTGGTTTGCATTCTGTTTTTGAATGTTGAACTTCTGTCGCAAAATAAGTCTAAAGCGACGTTGGATTACATAGAAAAGTATAAGGATATAGCCATGCGTGAGATGCAGGAATATAAGATTCCGGCGTCTATAACATTAGCTCAGGGGATCCTTGAATCGGGTAATGGCAACAGTGAACTTGCTAAAAAGTCTAATAATCATTTCGGAATAAAATGTCATAAGGATTGGAAAGGAAAACGAACCTATCATGACGATGACGCTAAAGGCGAGTGTTTCAGAGTATATAACTCGCCGGAGGATTCATACCGTGATCATTCTAAATTTATTGCTAATGGTCAGCGTTATGCTTTCCTTTTCGACTTGAAAATCACTGATTACAAAGGCTGGGCTAAAGGTTTGAAAAAAGCAGGCTATGCTACTCTTCCAGTCTATGCTAACGTTTTGATAAAATACATTGAAGACTATAATCTCACTCAATACGATCAGATGGTTGTTAAAGGTAAGTTTAAGTATAAGGCCAAAGATGTAAGTAAAAAGACTAAAGACAAAAGTCAAAAAACAAAAGATAAAAGCCAAAATCCAAAAGTCAATAATGATATTATTTATACACCATATAAGATAACTGATTCGGAAGTTGTCGGTAAGACCTCCGATAAGCGTTATATTCGTGAGAACAACGGCGTTAAGTTTATATACGCCAAAGAAGGAGAGAATGTTTATGAATTGGCTAAGATACTTGGCGTTTATGATTATCAAATCATAAAATATAATAACCTCGGTAAGCGTAAGGTTTTGAAGGATGATGAGATTATATATATCGAGCCGAAGAAAAACAAGGCGATGCGACGCTATAAATATCATACCATACAAAAAGGTGAGACGCTTTCTCATGTCTCTCGCCTTTATGCTGTCAAGCTAAAATCCATATTCAAAATGAACGACATGGATGAGAATACGATTCTCCATGTGGGAGATAATATCAGGTTGAGATAGTTAACAATTGACAGTTAACAATTGACAGTTAACAATTAACAGTTAACAGTTAATAATTGACAATTGATAATTAACGATAGAATTTCTTTTAGAGGCATATTAAACTTTTGGCTGTTGAACTAAGGCTGTTGAACTTTAGCTCAAAGCTCAAAGTTCAAAGCTCAGTGTTCAAAGTTCAAAGCTCAAAGCTCAAAGTTCAAAGCTCAGTGTTCAAAGTTCAAAGCTCAGTGTTCAAAGTTCAAAGTTCAAAGCTCAAAGTTCAAAGTTCAAAGCTCAAAGCTCAAAGTTCAAAGCTCAAAGTTCAAAGTTCAGCGTTCAAAGTTCAAAGTCCTTACGTCCTTTTTTAATTCTAAATAATTGCGGTTTCTCTGAATATCCGGTCTCGATATTCGGTGCCCAGTTGAGCGTGTCGGGTCCTTCGCATGGTGTGATGTATTTCCATTTTCTCGTCCTGTACGAAAGGTTCTGATTCTGCGCCATCTGAATGACGTAGCGTCTTCCTTTCTTATCTTTACCTAACCATGTATCTAACTCTTTGCCAATACCGTCGGGCGACAGATTTTTATATTCACTGATATTGATAAGATAAGCCATCACTTCCAAGAAGTCGATTTGTGATACTAAGGCTTCGCTTACCTTGCCTTCCTTTATTTCTTTAGGATAATGTACTATGAAAGGGACGCGCGTGCCTGCTTCGTAGCAGCTGTATTTTCCGCCTCGCAATCCGCCCATAGGGTCGTGACCGTTGAGAAGTTCTTCGGCTTGGTCGTCGTAGCCGTCGTTTAACACAGGTCCGTTGTCGCTGCTTATTATTATCAAGGTGTTGTCTAACAAGTCGTTTTCTTCCAAGGTCTTGATGATCTCTCCGACGCACCAGTCGAATTGCGCTATGGCGTCGCCTCGCATTCCCATTCCCGTCATGCCTCTGAAACGCTCGTGAGGGAAGCGTGGTACGTGAACGTCGTTAGTGGCAAAGTAAAGGAAAAACGGCTTTTCTTTATTTTCATTAATAAAACTTACGGCATGTGCCGTGATGGAATCCGCGATGTTCTCGTCTTTCCATAAAGCCTTGCCGCCGCCTTTCATATAACCGATGCGTCCAATTCCGTTGACGATAGATTGGTCGTGGCCGATAGTATGTTTTAAATTATACAACAGTTCAGGATTTTCTCTGCCTGTTGGCTCGCCTTCAAAATTCTGATTATAACTTACGTAGATAGGGGAGGTGCTGTCGTAGTCGGCTACCATTCCGTTCTCGATGAAGACGCAAGGCACTCTGTCGGCGGTGGCAGCCATGATATAAGAATAGTCGAAGCCGATGTCGTCTAAGTCAGGTTCTATCTTCTTGTTCCAGTCTTGTCTGCCGTTTTCGTAGCCGAGGCCGAGATGCCATTTTCCTATTGCGGCGGTGTTGTAGCCTGCTTGTTTAAAGATGTCGGCTACTGTTAGTTGTTCGGGTTTTATTATCATGACGGCATCGCCGTTTGCCACGTTGGTTCCTTCTCTGCGCCAAGGATATTCTCCCGTGAGGAGCCCGTAGCGTGACGGCGTGCTCACCGATGCGGCAGAATAAGCGTTGGTGAAACGTATCCCATTATCCGCGAGACGATCTACGTTAGGAGTCTCAACGTTTTTCGCTCCGTAACATTGCAAGTCGCCGTAACCTATGTCATCGGCATAGATAAGAACGACGTTAGGCTGTTGAGCTTCTGTCTGTGCCAATGCAGGAGTTACAATCGATAATGATAATATGACGGGATTTATTTTTTTCATGTTTGCAATGATGATTTTTTATGGGATTCTTTCACAAATCCATTTACGGAAGAATGGATCTTCAACTTCATATTTGTCTTCTTTTATGAGAAAACCTTTTTTCATCATTTTTCTTATGGAGCTATAAACGGTGCTCGTCGGTAACATTTTGTTTTCGTATGGTTTTTCTTCTTTGCTTAAAATGCGTACAATCTTTTTGTCGGTGTTGTTAAACGACATCCAGATTCTTTCGAAATCTAAATCGTGCGATTGGATTATTTGATTTATTGATGTTGTCAATAAATCTTCAGACTTAATTTTTTTGTAATAGGCGTTGTCCCAAATTGTAGCGGCAAGTTGTTGCGTGTAATATGGATGACATGATGTGAAACTCAGAATTTCTTCAGTCAACTTATCGTGATTGTCTGTAACGACATCCTTGATTCTATCGTTTACATATTTATGGAAATCATTGTAAGGGATTTTCTTTAATCGCATTAATTGACCGAAATGATAGAATGGAGATTTTTTTCGTTCGAAAATATCACTCATCATTGATTCCTCACTGCCTAAAAATATATAATTTACTTTAGATTGTTCTTGAATGATGGAACGCATCTTTTTGTCGATGCCTTTTTCTATTTCAATAAAATCCTGAAATTCATCAAAAATCACAATGATTCTGTTATCTTCATCACTGACTTTTTCAACAAGTGACAAGGCATCTTCTAATAAAGCTGAAATATTAGAGGCAGTCTGGAATCCGATTTCCATATTCTCACTTAATGGAGTTATCGAGACTGTTGGCATTACTCTGAAATTAGCCAACAAATGTTTTATCTTTTCCCATGGATGAAGACGGAATACACCTTTTAGCAATAATGATGCTAAATCTTCTATGCAAGTCACTTGTTGCATATTGATTGAAATGTAAGGATGTTTACTTTCGGTGACGGCTTTTTTTACCAAACTTGATTTGCCAAATCTACGTGGACTTATAAGTATTAAATGATTGGGACTATTGAGAATCCTGTTGATTTGTTCTAACTCTTCTATTCTGTCGGTGAAATACTGATTATCCACCAAAGTCCCGAATTTAAAAGGGTTTTTCATATTCCGATATTTTTCGTTCCGATATTTTTCGCAAAGATAATATTTTTTTTTAGCATAAAAGTCCTTTGGTTATTAATTTTAGATTTCTAAAACAAATTTTGCGGAGAGCGGTATTTTTGGTGAAATAAATTTTGCGGAGAGCGGTATTTTTGGTGAAATAAATTTTGCGGAGAGCGGTATTTTTGTTTGTTTTGTCAAATAATAAATGTATATTTGCAACATTATTTGATAGTTATGAATAGAAGAATATTTGAGCGTAAGATTTATGATAAAATGCTGAATTGGAAAAAAGAGTCAGCAGGAAAAACAGCATTGCTTATTGAAGGTGCT
>SUWS01000092.1 GCA_015061365.1 Lentimicrobiaceae bacterium
TGTCAATATGTTCCTTAGCTTGTCTGACATAATTTTACGCAAACTTATAAAAAATCATCTTACGTACAATAAAAAAGATACTTTTATTCGTTATTGAATTAATTTTTTTAAAAATTAGTTATACGACTTACTTCAAAAACAAATAAGTTGTATTTTTGTTCTCAATATATGAAGTTATTTTTGTCCATATTATTAGTCACGGTAGGGATGCTTTCGTGTAATCACACGCCCCCGAACCCGAATATTCCCGACGCATACATCAACTTCAACGTCGAACCTAATTCAACATTCTATTATGAACTTAACACCGTAAGTGGATGGATGTATGTTTCTGCTCCACCTCAAAGTAGAGGCATTATCATTTACCGTTATTCAATGGATGAGTTCAGGGCTTACGAACGACAATCGCCTAACGAACCTAATTCTTGCGGAGAGTATTCCAGATTAATAGTTGATTTTCCTTTTGTGGTTGACACCTGCTTAGACGTAAGATACAGCATTTTAGATGGTTCAATAATTACCGAAGGATATAACGGTTATCCTTTGATACAATATCACACCCAATATGATGGTTCGACATTGAGAATATTTAATTGAAAATTGAAAGTTGAAAGTTGAAAGTTGAAAATAATTTTCAATTTTCAATTCGATTGAGACGCAACAATTACATATTGTTTATTCTCAAAGGTGTAATGTGTCACGTCTCTACATTAATTTTCAATTCGATTGAGACGCACCAATTACATATTGTTAATTTCAAAGGTGTAATGTGTCACGTCTCTACCAAAATTTTCAATTCGATTGAGACGCACCAATTACATATTGTCAATTTCAAAGGTGTAATGTGTCACGTCTCTACAAAATTTTCAATTTCAATCAGTATCTGTAAATATCTGATTTATATGGTCCGTCGACCGGGACTCCGATATAGTCAGCTTGTGCTTGTGTGAGTTTTGTCAACTTCACGCCGATTTTTTCTAAGTGTAATCTCGCCACTTCTTCATCGAGATATTTTGGCAAACAATAGACATCAACAGGATAGTTACCTCTGTTTTTCCATAAATCCAACTGTGCCAATGTCTGGTTGGTGAATGAGTTACTCATCACGAAGCTGGCGTGACCTGTAGCGCATCCCAAGTTAACCAAACGACCTTCTGCCAAGATGAAGATAGCGTTTCCGTTTGGAAGTATATATTTATCGACTTGTGGTTTGATGTTGACTTTCTTAACGCCTTCTAAATTTTCTAAAGCCGAGACTTGAATCTCATTATCGAAGTGACCGATGTTACATACGATAGCCTGGTCTTTCATCTGGAGCATTGTCTCGAGAGTGATGACGTCGCGGTTACCGGTGCAAGTCACATAGACGTTACCTTCTTTGACAGCTTCTTCCACTGTAGTTACTTCGAAGCCTTCCATCGCAGCTTGGAGAGCGCAGATAGGATCGATTTCCGTCACGATGACTCTTGCGCCGTATGAACGCATTGAATGAGCGCAGCCTTTACCTACATCGCCGTATCCGAGAACGACAACTACCTTACCGGCGAGCATGACGTCGGTAGCGCGTTTGATACCGTCGGCGAGTGATTCGCGGCAGCCGTATAAGTTATCGAATTTTGATTTTGTGACGCTGTCGTTGACGTTGATAGCAGGGACTAAGAGTTTACCCTGTTCTTTCATCTGATATAAACGATGTACACCAGTTGTTGTCTCTTCAGAAACGCCTTTCCAGTTCGCGACGACTTCGTGCCAGAAGTTAGGATTCTCTTCGTATGTAGCTTTGATGACCGACATAAGAGCAGCCTCTTCAGCATTTGAAGGTTGGACTTCCATAAGTTTCGGATCGTTTTCACAGTCGTAGCCTTTATGTATTAATAAGGTTGCGTCGCCGCCGTCATCAACGATGAGATCCGGACCTTTGCCGTCAGGGAATGTGAGAGCGCGTTTTGTGCACCACCAGTAATCTTCTAAGGTCTCGCCTTTCCATGCGAAGACTGCGGTACCTGTTGCTGCTATAGCTGCTGCTGCGTGGTCTTGTGTAGAGAATATGTTACAACTTGCCCAACGGACTTCCGCTCCAAGAGCTACTAAGGTCTCGATCAATATTGCTGTCTGTATCGTCATGTGAAGAGATCCGCTGATACGTGCGCCAGCGAGAGGTTTCTCTTCACCATATTTTTTACGAAGCGCCATCAAGCCTGGCATTTCGTGTTCTGATACTTCAATTTCTTTTCTTCCCCAGTCGACTAAGTTCATATCCGCCACTAAATAAGGAAGGTCGATTTGTCTTAATTTCTCGTTCATAGTATGATGTTTTATCTATTTCTTTTTGAAATTGCAAAGATAAGAAAAAGACAACAGTCAACAGACAATAGTCAACAGATTTTTCAGATTCTAAAATTCTATGATTCTATAGTTTTAAGATTCTAAAAAAATCGTATCTTTGCGATTTAATGTTCAATTTATAGAAATCCCCTATAAAAACTAGATTATGGATTACAATTTTAATGAAGTAGAAAAGAAATGGCAGGAATATTGGCGCGACAATAATATCTACAAGGTCGACATCGACAATAGCAAACCGAAGTTTTATATCTTGGATATGTTTCCTTATCCATCGGGAGCGGGTCTTCACGTAGGTCATCCTCTCGGTTATATAGCGTCAGACATCTACGCTCGTTACAAACGTCTCAAAGGTTTCAACGTGCTTCACCCTATGGGTTATGACGCTTACGGTCTTCCCGCAGAACAGTACGCCATCCAAACCGGAACTCATCCGGCAATAACGACAGAAAAGAACATCAACCGCTATCGTGAACAGATGGATAAAATAGGTTTCTGTTATGACTGGGATCGTGAGGTACGTACCAGCGACCCTGAATATTACAAATGGACACAATGGACCTTCATCCAGCTTTTCAACTCGTATTATTGTAACCAGACCAAAAAAGCTCAGCCTATTTCAGACCTGACGACGAGATTCTCGTCACAGGGAACAGAAGGGTTGAACGTCGCTTGCAGTAAGCCTTTAGAATTCACCGCCGAACAATGGAATGCGATGAGCGAGAAAGAACAACAGGAGATCTTGATGAACTATCGTCTCGCTTATCTTGCCGATACTATGGTAAACTGGTGTCCGGAACTCGGCACCGTCCTCGCCAATGACGAAGTCGCCGACGGACTCTCGGTGCGCGGAGGTCATCCTGTAGTACGTAAGACCATGAAACAATGGCTGCTCCGTATAACAGCCTACGCCGAACGTCTCTTGGAAGGATTAGAGACAATAGAATGGAGCGAGTCGATAAAAGAAGTACAACGCAACTGGATAGGCAAGTCGATGGGCGCATCATTGTTGTTCGACATCGCCGACAAAGATATTAATATAGAAGTCTTCACCACACGTGCCGACACCTTGTTCGGTGCGACATTCATGGTACTTGCTCCGGAACACGAACTCATCAGTAGCATCGTCAGCGACGAACAACGTGAAGCTGTTGAAGAATATGTCACCTGGGCTAAGAACCGTTCGGAACGTGAACGTATGTCGGAAGTGAAGAAAGTATCGGGTGTATTTACAGGTGCTTACGGTGTCAATCCGTTTACGGGAGCGAAGATTCCGATTTGGATAGCCGATTATGTACTCATGGGTTACGGCACCGGCGCAATCATGGCGGTACCTGCTCACGACAGCCGCGACTTCGCCTTCGCACGTCATTTCAACCTGCCGATAATTCAGGTCGTGGCAAAACCAGGAGAAGAACCGAGCGACGCGTCACAATGGGAAGAATCGTTCGACGCTAAAGAAGGCGTGATGGTAAACTCAGAGTTCCTAAACGGCCTCACCGTTAAAGAAGCCATCGCAGCTATGATTAATAAAGTAGAAGAAATGGGAATCGGTAAAGGTAAGACCAACTACCGTCTTCGCGATGCTATCTTCAGCCGTCAACGTTACTGGGGCGAGCCGTTCCCTATTTATTATAAAGACGGTATGCCTTACGCCTTAGACGAAAGCAAACTTCCTCTTGAGTTACCTCCTATCGACGCATATAAACCTACAGAAAACGGCGAACCTCCATTGGCACGCGCCAAGAACTGGACAACAGAAGAAGGCTATCCTTTAGAGACGAACACTATGCCGGGATTCGCAGGTTCGAGCGGATATTATCTTCGCTATATGGATCCTCGTAACAACGACGAGTTTGTAAGCAAAGAAGCTAACGATTACTGGCAACAAGTCGATCTATATATCGGAGGAGCAGAACACGGAACAGGTCACCTCATCTACAGCCGCTTCTGGAATAAGTTCTTGTTCGACATCGGAGCTATATGCAAAGACGAACCGTTCCAGAAGATGATCAACCAAGGTATGATTCAAGGCAGGACAAGTTTCGCATATCGTGTCAACTTCGAGAAGATGGCTGAGTACAAGACATGGGAAGTCATCAAAGACGGTAAGCTCGGAGTCAATTTTGTGAGAGACTATAAAATGGGACGCCGTAGATTCGACTTCTACTGCCAAGAGAAAAATATCATAATAGAAATAAAGAAGGTGTCGTCGCTCGAGAAAGTCGCCGACGCTTACGAACATATCGCCGATGTCTTGGGATGTAAACTATTACTTATCCCGATACGTCAGGTTCTTATCGATGAAGACTTCACAGAAGTAATACAGAAAATCAAAGACCTCATCGACGGAAAAGACGTTCCTGTATTTGAAGATATAGAACAACTTAAAAAGCCTAATCTCTTTGTATCAAAAAATATCCCTGGAAGAGAAGAGTATGGAGATCCAATTCGTATTGACATCAATATGGTTCATAACGATGTTCTTGATACGAAAGAGTTCAAGAAATGGCGTGACGACCTTTCTGATGCCGAGTTTATTTTCGAGAAGGATAAAGAAGGTAATCCTATATATGTCTGCGGATGGGAAGTGGAGAAAATGTCGAAATCGAAATTTAACGTCCAGAACCCTGACGACTTAGTCGAGAAATACGGAGCTGACACCTTGCGTCTTTACGAGATGTTCCTCGGCCCACTCGAACAATCGAAGCCATGGGACACTCAAGGTATAGAAGGCGTCTATCGTTTCATCCGTAAGTTCTGGAGACTTTATACCGACGAAAACAACGAATTCTCATTCAGCGACGAGCCTGCCACAAAAGAAGAATTGAAGTCGTTGCACAAGCTAATCAAGAAAGAAGAAGACGACATCGAAAGAATATCATTCAACACCGTCGTATCAGCTTTTATGATATGTGTCAACGAACTGACAGATCTGAAGTGTAACAAACGTGAGATATTAGAGCCGCTCGCCATCATGATCTCTCCTTACGCGCCACATATCGCTGAAGAGTTATGGCATCAATTAGGTCACGATGACAGCGTGGTGATGCAGAAGTTCCCTGAGTTCGTGGAAAGTTATGTCGTAGAAAATAACTTCATGTACCCTGTTTCCATTAACGGAAAGAAACGTTTCGACTTGGAACTGCCTATAACATTAAGTCAGGCAGAGATCGAGAAAGCTGCACTTGCAGCACCTGAAGCCGCGAAATGGATAGGCGACAAGAGTGTAAAGAAAGTCATTGTCGTCCCTAAGAAGATTATCAATATCGTTATAGGATAAAACTTAAGAGACGTCACTTCACTGTGGCGTCTCTTTTAAGGGAACTTCTATAAATTCCACGTTTAAATAATTTTTGACAATTACAATAAAAACTTTTGCATGCTTTATGTTTTTTATCGGAATCTTTTCATCTTTCTTTCAATCACATAGCTCGCTATGCTCTTTCAAGAAATACAAAAATCTTCTCAATAAAAATTCATAAATCATTTGCAAAGCAATTTATAGAAATTCCCTTAATTTGGATCAACGTCAATCTGAATCTTCACCGATTTGAAGTCGTGATCGTGTTTGAAGTTCTCTATCGTACTTCCGATAAATTCCTTTACCTTATTAATGTTTAAGTTCTTGTCGACTTTAATA
>SUWS01000093.1 GCA_015061365.1 Lentimicrobiaceae bacterium
GAGAGGTTTGTCATCTCATCGAAGCTGCCGCAATGTTTTTTATAGAGCCATTCGGTGAGCTGTTTAGCTGTAAACTTCGGCAATCCATGTTGATTGACGATCTCCTGTATTTCTGATAAAGATAAACCGAGTAATGATTTCATGTGATGTATATTTTTTGCAAAGGTATTAAAAAACTCTCAGATTATGTCACATTTCCATGTGATTCTACAGGAGATATTCCACAATCTCTCAATCTTTCAATTCTCAGTTTCTCAGATTTTCAGTTTCTCAGATTCTATTTTGGGCGTTCCGGCTACGCCGTCGGGCTTTCCGCTATATCTTTGCTCGCTTTCTCCCGCTCCCGTTCCCAAATCCCGTCCCCGCACCCAGATCCCGTCCCCGTTCCCGCACCCGCTCCCGAAAAGTTCGCAAAGGATGCCGCTCCAATCCCTAACGCAGAGGAGAGACAACAAGATAATTATATTACTTCTTCGTATAGCCCGTAGCTCGTCCTTTGCCTACTTTCTCTATGAAACCACTCTCCAACAACTCTTTCAATGTACGTTCAATGGTCGTTTCGCTAATATCAGGACAAAGTGTGGCAATATCCGATTTCTTGACTATGCCAAGTTTTTTCTCAAATACAGCTTTCACTCTATCCGCTTTTGACAATTTATGATGCTTCAAATGTTCAATGCGGTCTTGGAACTCATTGTAGCCTTTTAATACAATTCCCAAATAATATCTGACAAATGAGGTATAGTCGCTTCGGTTGTTATGCCACTCGATTGAACTGTTCTGCAAGGCTTCATAATATGTTTCCTTTGTCTTTTCTATTAACATTTCCATACTGACATATTTCCCCACGATATAACCGCTACGATAGAGCAACAGCAAGGTCAGCAATCGGCTCATACGTCCGTTGCCGTCATTGAACGGGTGTATGCAAAGTAAGTCAAGAATGAACATCGGTATCAGCAGCAACGGATCATATTCCGCACGCTCAATGGCATTGTTAAACTCATTACACAGGTTCTCCATTGCTTCTGGTGTCTGAAATGCAGGGACAGGCGTAAATCTTACTCTTTGTTGTCCATCTTTGCTCGATTCCGCTATCACATTATCCGTGTTCTTAAATCTTCCCCCGGTATCGCTACTGCTAAAACTATATAGGTCACGATGCAATTGCAGAATGATGTTCGGACGGATAGGGATATACTCATAACTGTCATGGACGGTAGCCAAAACCTCCCTATATCCTGCAATCTCCTCTTCTGAGCGATTACGAGGTTCAACTTTCTCCATTACCAATGCCTCCAATCGCTCGTCTGATGTATATATACCTTCAATTTTATTGGATGCCTTGGTACTTTGAATCTTGGCTATATCCAACAATGCCGTCAATACATCGGACTCAGCTTCTATATACAGTTCCTGCTTGCCTCTGAATTCGTGCAATGAAGACAGCAAATTGACAATATCGGGTGTCAATAGCCGTTTGGGTGTTTCCTTGTAATCAAATGTATGCATACCTTAATCTTATTGATGCTACAAAGTTAATGTTTTTTCTGCCTCACAAAAGAAAAATCTGCATCATTTTTACTATTTATGATGCAGATTCTGATAAAATGATGCAGATTAAGAGTTCTTCAATCGGTAAGTAGTTTATTTTTAAACAATATGACTGACTATTCTCAAATAACTTCAATAGATTCTTAATCCTTTCGCCCTTCGTCAAACAAAAAAAGCAGCCTCGAACTTCGAAGCTGCCTTTGCAGTACCCAGGGCCGGGATCGAACCGGCACGAGTGTTACCTCATCGGTTTTTGAGACCGACGCGTCTACCAATTCCGCCACCTAGGCCTAAATTTCAACGAACTACTGCGTCTCATTTGCGAGTGCAAAAATAATAATTATTTTGTTATGGCAAACAATTTTTTTTATATTTTTGCAAAAAAATTTAAACCCATATAAATTAACGTCATGCAAGAACCTTTAGTATCAATTTTCTCAGGTAGAGCCACACGTTATTTAGCAGAAGAAATAGCTAAATATTATGGCAAACCTCTCGGTCAATCAAGTGTTTTGGTTTTCTCTGATGGAGAATTTCAACCAAGTTTTGAAGAGAATTTACGCGGAAGAGACGTATTTTTGATTCAATCTACATTCCCACCAACAGAAAACATGATGGAGTTGTTGTTGATGGTTGACGCTGCTAAACGCGCTTCGGCTCGTAGAATTATCGCCGTAATCCCTTACTTCGGATTCGCACGTCAAGACAGAAAAGATCGCCCTCGTATCAGTATCGCTGCTAAATTGATGGCCGACTTATTGACAACAGCAGGCGTAACACGTATCATCACTATGGACATTCACGCCGACCAAATCCAAGGTTTCTTCAACGTTCCTGTAGACAATATCTTCGCCTCAAAGATTTTCGTCCCTTATATCGAAAGTCTGAACTTACCTGAGCTTATGATAGCTTCACCAGATGCCGGTGGTACTCGCCGCGCAGCTTCATACGCCAAGATGTTGAACACAGTATTCTCAATCTGCCACAAACAACGTTCAAAACCGAACGCTATCGAACAAATGTTGCTCATCGGTGATGTTAAAGATAAGGATGTCATCCTCATCGACGACATGATTGATACAGCTGGCACAATAACCAAAGCTGGTAAGTTGATAAAAGACAATGGCGCTCGTAGCGTCCGCGCTTTCGCAACACACCCAATCTTATCCGGCGAAGCAATGGAAAGAATCGATAACTCAGTATTCGATGAAGTTGTTGTAACAGACACTATTCCAATTGAAAACCCAAGCAGCAAGATTCACGTTCTTTCAACAGCACCTCTCTTCGCAGAAGTCATCAAACGTGTTGAAAACTATGAATCATTAAGCGACTTGTTCAAGAAATAAAATGTGCGGACGTGGCTCGCCGCGTCTTTACAATAAATACATTATTAACAAATTTTTAAAAATTAAATTATGAATTCAGTATCATTGAGCGGTTCTCTTCGCGAGAACGTAGGGAAAAAAGATGCTAAAAAATTACGTGCACAAGGTTTAGTTCCTTGCGTCATTTACGGTAACGGCAGAGAAGTACGTTTCTACACAGATGCCAAGAGTTTCAAAACTATCCTCTTCACTCCAGAAACATACATCATCGACTTCACAATCGAAGGTCAAGTTTACCGCACAATCCTCCAAGATATCCAATATCACCCACTCAGCGACGCAGTTATGCACGCCGATTTCTTGGAAGTAACAGAAGAAAAACCTATCACTGTAACACTTCCAGTTCGTACAGAAGGTACATCTCCAGGTGTTATGCGCGGTGGTAAACTTAAAGTGAGAATCCCTCGCCTTAAAGTTAAAGGCTTAATAAAAGATCTTCCTGCTTTCGTTATGGTTAACATTTCAGAGTTGAACGTCAACCAAGCTATCAGAGTTAAGGACCTTACAATAGAAAACGTGACTCCATTGGTAGCTCCAAACAATATCGTTTGCGACGTTAAAGCTAAGAAATCAGCTATCACTGAAGAAGAAACAGAAGAATAATCATTTTGATATTCATAATGAAAACAGGGATCATCATTTGGTCCCTGTTTTTTTTATAAACATCAAAAGTCAACAGACATTGGATATACATTTGAACGACTTTATTCTAAAAGTCTAATCTAAGTTCAATATAAGTAACTTATTTTATATCGAACTCACGTTTCTTTAGATAATTGATTACTTCTTGTATGAAGAGCTCTAAATTTTGTTGTTTTGTATGTTGATTCATTTCCATTAACATTTAAATTTTTATAGTATAAACCACTATTGCCAGAGCCTCCATTAAAAACTATTATTCCGTGCAAGAAACCATACGGATTATCTCGAAGTAATATTCCAAGAGATACAGTTCAATGCTCCACCCTTGCGTACTGCCTCCATTGACGTGATTCCTATTACTTTGCAATCCGGATTTGCTGTTGCAATCTGCTGCAATGCTTGTTCATCCTCAGATATCCCCAATTGCGGGACAAAGAGGAAATGTCCTATCTGAAGATAATTGATGTATGCCCAACTGCACTGATGAATTCTCGTTACATTGTATGACAAAGGGAATACCTCAAAATGCTGTTTCAGTATTTTAAGATATTTTTTGGCTAATGCAGGGTTGAAATCCTGATAATTAGTAATCAATAATCGGTTGTTCCCTGCATAATGGATGATTCCATCGCTATGACCAAAGTATTCGTCACGGTCCCACGGCAACATAATGATTTCGCTTTGAAGAGCATTTTCGAGTATATTCAAAATATCAAGATGAGTCTTGTCCGTGTTCTCTTCAAACACCTTATCGGTCATCACTATCTTGTCACCACACTTCACAACATTACCACCATCGATAACAAGGTCTAATGATATTATTTCACATTCCTGCTGCAAGCTTATGAAGTACTCCATATTTCTAACATCTGTGATAATGCGACGGTAATACTTTGTCTGTAAGTAGTCGGGGTTGTATTTGTAGCATACAAATTGTTTTTTATCAATCTGTATCGGCATATAATCACGACACCAGATGTCTTTTGTATTCTTCAATAGAAAGTGACAAATATTGTTGACGGTCAGTTCTCGAGCCAGATGTTGATACAACATTGGACAACGCTGAAGCAATAATTCAGAGAAATACACCGTATTGGTGGAACCATCGGTCATTATATTGCCAAATCGACGAAATTGGACCGAGTTGCTCATTTCACTAATCATAGTTGTTTTTTACTTTGGTCGGTATGTATCCTAAATATTTCTTTGAAAAAGCCAAAGCATCTTCCTTGTTCATCTTTGAAGATAATAAAAAATTTGTAACGAGTTTTTCTTTCTGGGGATACTTGCTGTCTCTAAAATAATTGTCACACACTACTGCTCTGAATTTTAATGAAGCAAATTCGCCTGCATTATTGCCTAAATTTATCCTATCCGAAAACAATACGTCTCCCAGAACAGAAGAAGGTTGTATTACGACTGGAATGTTTTCGATTTCCTTGAAATTATTGAATGAACCTGTTGACATAATTTCCATCAGAACTTTATGGGGGCCAATAATAGGCTTGCCGTTTATTAGGGCACTCCGAATTAAAAATGTATAGTATACGTTTTCTGTTCCGCTCATCACCAAGTCGATTCCCGGATAATTGCCACCTTTATAGGAATCTGTTTTCTTTGTTCCCCAACGATGAATATAGAAATGGCTTTTGTTGTTCTGTTGCAATTCATTTTGATGGACAGAGCCGTCTTCAAAGACTCCCTTTTCATAATAGTATATTTCAATTTCTTTCGGAATAATAGTGATGCCATTCAAAAGCAAGACTTTCTCTTTCAATAAACAAGCGGCTTCACACTGTAGTTTATAAACTAATTGTTCATTCATTATTAGTGTATTTTTCATAATTGATTAATTTTTTTACTTTCAACTGCAAAGGTATATGCATTTTTGAGAATGACCAAGTTTTTTTGTTAAAGTTGCTTAAGATTCTCAAAATAGTTATTCTAAATTTTTATCAAAAAAACAAACGTAAAAAATTGATTATTATCGCCTTGCTTTTGATAAATAAACATCGGGGTATTCCGAAGGGGTCATTGCCATTTCATACCGAGTGTTATGCTCTCCATTTTGCTCTGAACTCACCACTGTTGTGAAGCATCTCTATAATCTCTATGAACTTTCTGCCGAGAGACACCAACGACTCATCGTGTTCAACTTATTCATCAAAAGTATCATCATTAAACCTAATTGAATAATGGTTATATATTGGTTTTGATAATGATACTTTCTTATTTTTCCTTCTCTTACTATAATCTCCTGACTTCGTCACTCTATTTTTAGTAAAAATACAAGTTTCAGATAAACAATAGTTTAACGTTCATGCGTTACCTATTTTGGGTGAC
>SUWS01000026.1 GCA_015061365.1 Lentimicrobiaceae bacterium
AAATGTATATGATATATAAAGATAGACTTGATCAAAAATTTATTACTGCATAGATAAAATATTTTTTAAAATAATTGTAAATTAATTTGGATTTTAACATAGAATACGTGACACATTACACCTTTGAGAATAAACAATAAGTAATTGGTGCGTCTCAATCGAATTGAAAATTGAAAGTTGGGGCTTTAGTTTTTGACGGTTGTATGTTAAGGGGACATCTATAAATTCCCCGTTTTGAATAATTTTGTCTAACACACGTTGAACTTTTTCAAGATTTATGTTTCTCTTTGGAATCTTTTCGTCTTTCTTTCAATCACATAGCTCGCTATGCTCTTTCAAGAAATACAAAAATCTTCTCAAAGATAAATACATAAATCTTTTGAAAAGCAATTTATAGAAGTCCCCTTAAATAATTAAAAATTATGTTCAGAAAATTAACAAGAGAGAAACAGCGGCTTTCTAAGGAAGAGTGTCTCGAGCTTCTTATCAATGAGAAGAGAGGCGTGTTGTCGGTCATTGGGGACGAAGGATATCCATACGCTTTGCCGATAGATTTTTATTATAAGGAAGAAGACAACAAGATATATTTTCATAGCGGGAAATATGGTCATAAGATAGATGCGATAAAAAAGAATGACAGGGTGTCATTTTGCGTTTATGACGAAGGTTTCCACAAAGACGGACATTGGTCGTTGAATATCAGGAGCGTTATAGTCTTTGGTAGAATAAGTATAATCGAAGAATGGCCTCATAATATTATGATTGATTTCTGCAAGAAATTCACATCTGACATCGATTATATAGAAAACGAAATCAAGAATTTGTCATCAAGCACCATTATGCTGCGATTAGATATTGAGCATATCAGCGGCAAGATTGTTAATGAATCTTGATGAATTTTCTCATAGAAAAGTCAAGCAAAAAAAATAATTTTGCATCGTAAATTATGCATTATGAATTGAAAAAATGTTTATCTTTGCACTCGTTTTTTTAGATGATTAACAAGATGATAAATATAACATTTCCGGATAAGACTGTCAGACAGTTTGAAGCAGGTGTAACTCCTCTCGATATAGCAAAGAGCATAAGCGAAGGTTTAGCTCGTAACGTATTGTCAGCCAAAGTTAATGGTGTAATGTGGGATGCTATGCGCCCTATCAATGAAGATGCGGAGATCCAGCTCTTCACATGGAATGACCCAGAAGGCAAGGCAACAGTTTGGCACTCTTCAGCACACTTGATGGCTGAAGCTATCGAACAGCTTTACACCGGTGTTAAATTCGGAATCGGACCAAGCATAGAAAACGGTTTCTATTATGACGTGGATTTCGGCACAAATGTCATCACAGAAGAAGACTTAGCCAAGATAGAGAAACGCATGATGGAACTCGCATCACAAAAACAAGCTTTCGAACGCGTCGATGTTTCTAAAGCAGAAGCGTTGCAACACTTCACAGAAAAAGGCGACGAATATAAACAAGAACTCATCAGCGAGTTGGAAGACGGAACCATCACCTATTATAAAACAGGAACCTTTACAGACTTATGCCGCGGACCTCATATCCCTGACACAAGTTGCATAAAAGCGATAAAATTATTATCAATAGCCGGTGCTTACTGGCGCGGCGACGAGAAACGCAAACAACTCACTCGTATCTACGGTATCACATTCTTGAAGAAAAAAGAACTTGACGAATATCTCGTTCTCCTTGAAGAAGCTAAGAAACGCGACCACCGTAAACTCGGTAAAGAACTCGAACTCTTTATGTTCAGCGAGATGGTAGGTAAAGGTCTCCCGATGTGGTTGCCAAAAGGTACAGCATTGCGTCTCCGTCTTCAAGAATTCTTGACTAAGATACAAAAGCAATACGGTTATGAACAAGTGATGACTCCTCACATCGGTAACAAACAACTTTACGTTACTTCAGGTCACTGGGATCATTACGGACACGACAGCTTCCAACCAATCACTACACCGGAAGAAGGCGAAGTGTATTTGTTGAAACCTATGAACTGTCCACATCACTGTATGATATATAAATGGCAGCCACGTTCTTACAAAGACCTTCCTTTGCGCTTAGCAGAGTTCGGTACTGTATATCGTTATGAACAAAGTGGCGAGCTTCACGGTTTAACACGTGTACGTTCTTTCACACAAGATGACGCTCATATCTTCTGCCGTCCAGATCAGGTTAAAGATGAATTTATCCGCGTGATGGAAATCATCGAGATTATCTTCAAGGCTTTGAACTTTGAGAACTTCGAAGCGCAGATTTCTTTACGTGACCCTGAAGACACAGAGAAATATGTTGGTACAGACGAGAACTGGGAAAGAGCAGAAGCAGCTATCGTGGAGGCTTGCAAGGAAAAAGGTCTTCCAGCAAAAGTGGAATATGGCGAAGCAGCGTTCTACGGTCCTAAGCTCGACTTTATGGTAAAAGACGCTCTCGGAAGAAGATGGCAGTTAGGAACAATCCAGGTTGACTACAACTTGCCAGAACGTTTCGACTTGACATATATCGGTTCAGACAACGAGAAACATCGTCCTGTTATGGTTCACAGAGCACCATTCGGTTCTATGGAACGTTTCGTAGCAGTATTGTTAGAACACTGCGCTGGCGACTTCCCATTGTGGCTCACACCAGATCAAGTGATGATATTGCCTGTCAGTGAGAAATATCATGACTACGCAGAGAAACTCAACGAGTTATTGAAACGTAACGAGATCCGTACTTTGATTGACATGAGAAGCGAGAAGATAGGACGTAAGATCCGTGACGCTGAGATGAAGAAAGTTCCTTATATGCTCATCGTTGGTGAGAAAGAGATGAACGAGAACGCCGTCTCAGTGAGAAAACACGGTCAAGGCGACCTCGGCTCTATGTCGGTTGAAGACTTTATCGCGATGATAGAGAAACAAGTTAAAGAAGAACAAAACATAAGATAAATATAAAGATTATTGTTAAATTAATATAGGAGACACAAATCATAGCACTACCTAATAATAATGGCAGAGGTCCTCAGAGAGGACAGAAGAACGAAGATCCGCATCGTATCAACGAGAGAATCACATCACCGATGGTGAGAGTCGTCGGAGAAGGCGTTGACAACGAGATACACTCAATCAGAGAAGCTTTGAAAATAGCTGACGAGATGGGGTTAGATTTAGTAGAGATTTCACCAAATGCTAATCCTCCGGTCTGTAAGTTGATGGATTATAAGAAATTCCTCTTCGATCAGAAGAAGAAACAGAAAGAAATCAAGGCAAAAGCTACGAAAGTAGTCATCAAGGAGATTCGTTTGGGACCACAAACTGACGACCACGACTTCGAGTTTAAGTTGAATCATGCCAAGAGATTCTTGGAAGACGGAGCAAAGGTTAAGGTTGACGTATTCTTCCACGGACGTTCTATAGCTTACAAAGATCAGGGCGAGATCATCTTGTTGAAGTTCGCACAAGCATTGGCGGATTATGGCAAGGTAGAGTCGATGCCTAAGTTGGAAGGTAAGAGGATGCTCATGATGATAGCTCCTAAGAAATAATTAAAGATAGACACTCATTTTAAAAAAAAGTATATTACAATGCCAAAAATGAAAACAAAATCCGCTGCCAAGAAACGTTTCAGAGTAACAGGCACCGGTTTAGTCAAGAGAAAGCACGCTTACAAAAGCCACATCTTAACGAAGAAATCTGTAAAACGTAAACGTAACTTACGTCACGCAACAATCGTTGAGCCAGCTAATATGAAAGCCGTTAGAGAAATGCTTCTCATGTAATTAACAAAATTGTTTAACTCTTGATAGAGTAGAAAAGTTCTCGAAAGGGCGAGGCACTCTATCGGAATAAAAATTAAGAAAATGCCAAGATCAGTTAACGCAGTCGCTTCAAGAGCAAGACGCAAAAAAGTTTTAAAACAGACAAAAGGCCAGTTCAGCGCACGTAAGAACGTTTGGACTGTAGCAAAGAACTCTTATGAAAAGGGTTTACAGTACGCATATCGCGACAGAAGAAACAAGAAACGTGATTTCAGATCCTTATGGATTATCCGTATCAATGCCGCAGCACATGAATACGGCATGACATACAGCACATTCATGGGTAAACTTCACGCAGCTAACATCGACCTTAACCGCAAGGTTTTAGCCGACTTAGCTTTGAACAATCCAGAAGCATTTAAAGCTATCGTTGAAAAAATTAAGTAATAATAACTGAATGAGTGTAAAAGGAAGCCGCTGTGAAGCGGCTTTTTTTTTGTGGCGTGCAGTTTAAAACTGACTATGTTATAATGTGGGATTATATAAGTTTTCTTATATTATTCCGCAAAGGTGATAAAGCACTCTCGCTCCAACGTTGCCGTCCCATTCGTCGTCGCCAGGAGAGACCTCGCATAAATCGAAGCCGATAATATCCTTGCCGCTTTGTTTTACCTTATTTAATAAGTACATCAGCTCTTCGTATTCCATGCCGCCTGGCACTGGAGTACCGGTGTTAGGACAGAGTTTAGGATCCAAGCCGTCGATGTCGATAGAGATATATACTTTCTCGGGAAGCTGCGAGATGATGTCATCGCATATCGACTTCCAGGTAGCGCCTTCGTACATCTTCCTACGGTTGTCACGATCGTAAAACACCACCATCCTTCCTTCTGAGTTGTTGATGATCTCCTTCTCCTGGTCGCAATAGTCGCGTATCGCAACTTGAACTAAGTTCTCTATGTTATCATATTTCATTGTGTTGTAGAAGATAGAGGCGTGCGAGTATTTGAAGCCTTCGAATTCAATTCTGAGGTCGCTGTGAGCGTCGACGTGTATGATGCCGTATTCCTCACCTTGTTCGTTGAAATATGTATGATAGGGGAGAGGTATGCTGTGGTCGCCGCCGAGGAGACCTACCTTCTTGCCCTGCGATTTCCAGTAGGCTATTCTTTCTTTGAGCCAGGCGAACATAGTGTCGAAACCTCTTTCGATGGCTGCATATTTATCTTCGTATGCCTCCGGATTCTCGTCGACGTCGCCGCTTTCAATGCCGTCGATGATGTCTTCGCTCAACGGTACTAACTCATCGTGAAGCTCGCGTAACTCTTGAGGAAACTCATCCATCCATATTCCTCTTTTCCAAACATCAGGATAGTCGTGATGATGGAGGTCGACTTGCATCGAACCATCGAAGACAGCCTGCGGACCGTTGACAGTACCTCTGTTATAACTTGTAGTGAGTTCCCATTCGACTGGGATTATTATTATCTCAGCTTCATCTGCGCTACATGGTAAGCCATATATACCTGAACCAAGAGCCGCAGCCGCATTAGGATCAAAAATTTTTTCTTCCATAATTAATTCATTTTTGCAAATATAATAAAAGTCAACGGACAACTGTCAACGGACAACAGATTTTTTTAAATCTGAAAAACTGAGAATCTGAAAAACTGAGAATCCGAAAAACTTAGAAATGTCAATTTTTTAGTTTTTTTTCGTATCTTTGTAGCGATGAACTAATTGAATAATTTTTTTACTAACCTAATAACTTGAACGATGAATTTTACGTCAGTAAATAAGATTTTCGAAGAATCTATAAGAAAGAACTGGGACAGACCCGCAATCTCTAACTATCAAGGTGTCACACTACATTACAGAGACATGGCTCGCAGAATAGCGAAGCTTCACATAGTTTTTGAGGAATGCGGTCTCAAGAAAGGCGATAAAGTCGCTCTTTGTTCCAGAAACCAAGCTAACTGGGTTGTATCATTTCTGGCTGCCATGACTTACGGCGCCGTCCCTGTGCCTCTCATGCACGAGTTCAAACCCAATAACATAAAACATCTCGTTAATCATTCGGAGGCAAAGATTCTTTTCGTTGACGAAGTGATATGGGAAGGACTATCGGAATTGGAGATGGATGGATTGCAGGCGATAATCCAGGTGAACACATTTAAGTTACTTTATGCGGCAAATGAGAAGATTGCTGAAAGTCGTGAACGTCTCAACGAACTCTTCGGTAAATATTATCCTTCAGAGTTTACACCAGAGAGCATAAGCTACTATGAGGACTCAGCAGATGAACTCGCGATAATCAACTATACATCAGGAACGTCGGGCTTCTCAAAAGGCGTGATGATTCCTTATCGTGCGATACGTTCTAATATAGAGTTCGCTGCCAAGGTGCTCCCTCAGATGAATAATACCTCAAGAGTCGTCTCTATGTTGCCAAGCGCACACATGTACGGACTTATGTTCGAGGTGCTTTACGAGATGAGCTGCGGCAGTCATGTCTTTTTCCTCTCACGACTTCCAAGTCCGAAGATCATCATGCAGGCTCTCGCTGAGGTGAAACCTACTTTGGTCATCGCTGTTCCTCTCATCATAGAGAAGATATACAAGAGTAAGGTGAAACCTGTCATCGAGAAAGCTGGAATGCGTTTCGCTATGAGACTTCCAGGTCTCGAACAGGTCATCATGAATAAGATCAAGACAGAACTCATCAATGCTTTCGGCGGAGAGTTTGTCGAAGTCATCATCGGTGGAGCCGCTTTCAATAAAGAGGTGGAGGCTTTCTTCAAGAAGATGGAGTTCCCGTTCACCGTTGGCTACGGCATGACAGAATGCGCTCCTATCATTACTTACGATGGACATGAAACCGCGAAGCTGTATTCCTGCGGACGCATAGTCCCTAATATGGAGATGAAGATAGATTCTCCTGATCCGCAAAATATCCCTGGCGAACTCCTGGTGAGAGGTGCCAACGTGTTTCTCGGTTATTATAAAAATGAAGAAGCTACGAAAGAAGTGCTTCAGGAAGACGGATGGTTCCACACAGGTGATATGGGCGTCATCGATGCCGACGGTTACTTGTTCTTGAGAGGTCGTTCCAAGTGCATGATACTCGGACCTTCCGGACAGAACATATATCCTGAAGAGGTGGAAGCTGTCTTGGATACCCGTCCTTATGTCCTCGAATCGTTGGTGATTGAAGACAACGGCGGATTGACAGCTCTCATTTATCCTGATTTCGACCTTGCAGCTAAGGAAGGTATGAATCAGGCGGCGTTCATCAAATATATGGAGGACACTCTGCCTGAGGTAAATAAGGAATTGCCTAACTACGCCAAACTCAAGAAAATCGAAGTTATGTCGGAGGCTTTCGAGAGAACACCGAAGAAGAGCATAAAACGATATTTATATCAGAGAAACTGAGAAACTCTATTCGAATTGAAAACTGAAAGCTGAAAACTAATATGAGGCGCATCAATGATGTGCCTCTATTTTTTTAACTTTCAATTCGATTGAGACGCAACAGTTACATCGTGTTTATTTTCATTGATGTAATTGGTACGTCTCTACCAAAATTTTAATTTTCAATTTGATTGAGACGCAACAATTACATCGTGTTTATTTTCATCGGTGTAATTGGTACGTCTCTACATTAATTTTCAATTTTCAACTTTCAACTGTCAATTGAATCACCGTAATTTCCGTTTTCGTCCCTATTCTGGCTTTCATCAAGGTTTCTCCTAATCCGATATTCACATAAAGATATTGATCTTCATGCTGAAATAATCCTGCTACTTCCTTGAATATGAACGACGATGGCGACCATCCGAAGATAGAAAACTGCATAGCGTGGGTGTGGCCAGAAAGCATCAAGTCGATTTCTGGAGTGTCTTTGACTTCTAACTCCCAGTGTGTTGGGTCGTGGCTTAAAAGTATTTTGTAAGTTCCGTCTGCATTCTGCATCGCCTTCTGAAGGCTGCCGTAAGAAAGGAAAGCTCGATGCGTCGAGATGTTTTCGACTCCTATTAAAGAAATGGTGTCGTCGTCACGGATTATGTTTACGTTCTCGTCCAAAAGCAAATCCCAACCCATATTTTCTTGTCGCTGCTTCAGCTATCCGCGTCCCTACATTGAACTATAACTATTATAACACTTGCAAAGGTAAGATTTATTTCAACTGATGTGTATCTTAATTGTTAACTTTTAACTTTCAATTTTTTTGTAGTCTTGTTGACTTGTTGACTTGTAGTCTTTCTTTTTGGGCGTTCCGGCAAGCCGTCGGGCTTTCCGCTATATCTTTGCTCGCTTGTCCTGCTCCCGATCCCGAATCCCGCTCGCAAAGGATGCCGCTTCAATCCCTAACGCAAAAAGGCGACTTGATAAATAAAAGGCTACAAGGAATACAAACAAAAAGTCTAAAGTCTAAAGTCCAAAGTCTGGTGTCAGTGTCTGAGTCAGTGTTCAGAGTTTAAAGTTTAGAGTTCTTTCATAATCTCCTCAATTTCCTTGCGACTGATGCTTTCTCGTTCCGCTTTGTCGTATATCGTCAGAAGGTTGATTTCGCCTTCATGGACGGATAATATTACGGTGTAGGTTATGACTCTCGCGCCGTGACTTTTCCCTTTCCCTTTAGAGCCAATTGCCATCCTGACTTTACGTAAGCCAACACCAATCTCAACGCCGGAATTAGGGTTGTGATGTAATTCTTTAATAAAGTTGGCGTAATCCTGTTTGATAGAACGATACTTCTTGCTTAGTCGTCTCAGGTTTTTGGCAAATTCGGGAAGAACGTTAATCCTATAATTCATTTAGAAGTTCCTCCGCCGTCATTAGTTTGCGACCACTTGAACGAGCTTCTCTTATCTCCAAAAGTCCGTCCCTAATGGCATCGAGGATCTCCTGCTTCTCAATGTATTCTTTCTCTTCTTTCATAATTTGATTTTGAAATTCTTCGTTTTTCTGACGCCATTGCATCGACGTCGCTACGTTTAAATTTAATGCTTTCATATCTTCTGGTTTTAAAGTTTAACACTGCAAATATACAATCGTGAAAGTCGTTTGTCAAGTTAATTTTTCATAAAAATTTTTCGCAATTATATACGTCTTTACACTAAAAATAAAATTTTGTCTTATAAAAATAAATCCAGAAGAAGTTCAATTTTAGTGAAAGTTATTTTAAATTTCTATAATCAGGCATAGATGTTTCGATATCAATTTCAACATCGGAATTGTTTCTATCCCATTCTTTAATAAGAACTTTCCAATTACTTTCACCCCATTTATCCTTTCCATTTAAGAACTTTACCAAATCCCTTCGTTGACTGGAGTTTAAAACATCTTCTTTGCCAGTATGATGAAAATATTCTGCGACTTTGATTTTTACGCAAGTATGAAATACCAATCCAAGTGTTGACTGATCTACAATATGAAAATGTGGAATTTTGCCAGGATCATTCATTCTAACATAAATACACAATTTACTATTGATATTGCCGATTGCCGCCATTTCTGTCAACATTCGCTCATTGTTCAATGTATCATCAATTATATTGAAATTGGTGATATAATCTTTTAATGACTTCATAAATAATTCCGTTATTGCTTATACACTATATATAACAAAAATAATGAATAAATTAATATGAATGATGAAAAAATGTTATATTTGTATTTAATTTTACATCAGAAAACTTTAGTGTAAAGTTATATATAATCGCCAAATTTTTAACGTTTTGAGCTGAAAAAAATAATAACTTTGTAATTGAAAATCTTACCTTATATATAACAGAGGAAGAGCACAAAGATGCAAAAAGTGAATTGAAATATTCAGTCGATAAGTTGGGCTTATTCTCTGGCTTAAGTACAAATGAATTTAATGAGTTTTTTGATAAATACATGAGTTATATGAATGTAAACCAAACTACAATAACAACAATAATAAATACCAAGAATATATTGGCATTTTAGAAGCCAATAAAAACCTTATTCTTAATGGTGCTCCCGGAACGGGAAAGACTTGGATTGCCAAAGAGATTGCAAAAAATATGGGTTGCTCAGATAACGAAATTGTTTTCGGACAGTCTCCCCTATGTTGAAAATCAGGGTGTTGTAAGGGAGTGTTTTGATTTAGGCGAATTTTTATCATTAGATATTTCAGAAGACAACGAAAAACAAGTAGGGATGCTTGCCTCGTTGTCTTTTTTATTTTCAGAACCCACTTAAGTTTTTTAAACAAATTGTTATATAGAAATAAAATAAATAAACTCACTAAATTTTAATATTATGGCAAAATATGAAATAAAAGACGGTGTCTGTATCATTCCAGAAGGAACAACTGAAATAGAGAGTTATGCATTTTTTGATAAAGGTGCATTGACAAACATAGTTATTCCGGACTCTGTAACTGAAATAGGTGACTTTGCATTCTGTGAATGCACTGGATTGACAAGCGTAGTGATTCCTGGTTCTGTAACTGAGATAGGTGACCATGCATTCTTTGGATGCACTGGATTGACGAGCATAGAGATCCCAACTTCTGTAACTGAGATAGGTGACCATGCATTCTTAGGATGCACTGGATTGACAAGCGTAGTGATTCCTGATTCTGTAACTAAAATAGGTGATGATGCTTTTTCAGATTGTTGTGCTTTGACAAGCGTAGTGATTTCTAATTCTGTAACTAAAATAGGTGATGATGCTTTTTCAGATTGTCGGGCATTGACAAGTATAAAGGTTGCAGAGGATAATCCTAAGTACGATTCTCGTGGTGGATGTAATGCAATAATAGAAACAGAATCGAATAAACTATTGTTTGGATGTCAATCGACAGTCATACCAGATTCAGTTGCTGAAATAGGAGGCGCTTTTTCAAATTGTTGTGCTTTGACAAGCATAGAGATCCCAACTTCTGTAACTGAAATAGGTGTATGGGCTTTTGAAAGCTGCGGATTGACGAGCGTAGTGATTCCTGATTCTGTAACTAAAATAGGTGATTATGCTTTTTCAGATTGTTGTGCTTTGACAAGCGTAGTGATTCCTAATTCTGTAACTAAAATAGGACATAATGCTTTTTCAGATTGTCGGGCATTGACAAGTATAAAGGTTGCAGAGGATAATCCTAAGTACGATTCTCGTGGTGGATGTAATGCAATAATAGAAACAGAATCGAATAAACTATTGTTTGGATGTCAATCGACAGTCATCCCAGATTCAGTTGCTGAAATAGGAAGAGGCGCTTTTTCAAATTGTTGTGCTTTGACAAGCATAGAGATCCCAACTTCTGTAACTGAGATAGGTGACTTTGCATTCTTTGGATGCACTGGATTGACAAGCGTAGTGATTCCTAGTTCTGTAACTGAGATAGGTGACCATGCATTCTTTGGATGCACTGGATTAACAAATGCTGAAATACATTCGCCAGAAATTGAATTCGGTATACGTGTTTTGTGTGAATGCGAAAATTTAAAGTCCATAAAAGTTCCAGCTAAGAAGACTGATTATTATAAGAAACGTCTTCCAGAAGAACTTCATGATTTAATTGTCGAGATGGAACCGAAAAAGAAGACTAAGAAGAAATAAAAAGACACAGACGTATCATTAAAATCTGAAAATGTAAAATTTTTCGTTGGTGATACGTCTTTTATTTTAAATTTGTGAAATTAAAAAAATAGAAAGAATGACTAATAATTTTGTAATTGAAAATGGTGTTCTAATCAGTTGTGAAGGAACAGAAATAACTAGAATACCAGAAGGTGTACATACTATAAATAAAGATTCTATATCATCAAACCCTTATAATGCTTTTAATATTAAAGAACTTTATTTGCCTAGTACTATTGATTATAATAATGTAGAATATGGATCTTTGGAATGTTGTCATAAGTTAAGCAAGATAACAATGCCGTCAAAATTGCTTAAATACGATTCTAAATTTTCAACAAAAGCTCATTATAAATACTCGGGAACAGTTAATACTTCTGCGATATTTTTCTTGTTTTTTGGTAGAGGTTTACCGTCAGACCTTAAGGAAATTGTTGTGTATGGAGATGAAAAAGATTTGGATCTATCCATTCTTGATTGGGAATTCCTTCAACGTTTTCAGAGAAGTTTCACACTTCGTATTGAAAATGAAGTGACATATATTAAATTGGGTGATGATAAATTTAAAAGGGATAGTTATTCCAAGGAAATTATGCTGCCTCATATATGTATAAACAATTTTGCAGAAAATGTAGCGATAGATGCTTCTGAAAAATGGGATAGAGGTACGTTTATATATCGTGCTCCAAAGGCTAATCTGTTAGAAACAACTGATAACTCCGTTGAACTGACATTGTCTCCAAGAGAAATGTCGTATAACGATAAGCGTTGGGAATGCCCGATAAAGATTAACGTATCAGCGGTAACATATCTATATCCAGTAGAACTTGAATGTTATGAAACAGAAAAACATCAAGGATGCAAACTCTTATTACTCGGAGATAGAATAGATGAAATGCCTTTAGAAAACCTAAATAGAGAAAGCTATCCAACTGTCATAGTTTGGGAAAATTATGACACTGTATATGGAAAACTGAAAGCAAAAGGATGGACTTTATAGATACATTGATAGTTGTTTTATTTTATATTTAATTGGTATGAATAATCACGAAGAAAATAAAAAGGGTATTGTTCTGAATAGAATGTACACAGGCAGCTATTTGTCCACAAACCTTGGTCATGAGGTTATCAATATGTTTCAAGCGGATAATGATAAGCATGATAATGGTAAGCATTATCTGTATTTGAATGCGAAGGGTAACTTTAGTGATTCTGGAAAAAAAGTTTCAACAATGCTTCTTGTACGACATATTGAAAAAAATAAGGTGGAAGTTGTTGGTATGGCAAAGAATTTAAAATATGTAGAAAGTGCATTTTGTACCCTTCCTCGCGATATAGCAAGAGTAAATGAGGATGTTAGAAAAGACCAACTTGGATTACAGATTAGATATGGAGGCGTCTCTATAGAGAAAATTTTTGGAACACAGGGACAACAAAGTGTATATGTATCATATTGGGTCGATCCAAAGGATTTCTATCGTCCTAAATTTGGTAATCGTCTAATCATTGAGTTTACAGGAAAAAGTGAGACTTACTTGGTCACAAGTGATGAATCTAGGGAAAATGAAAGTTGTGATAATGGAAATAATATAAAAACGATAAAGTTGAATGAAAATTTCGCTTCAACATCTTTGCACCAGTTTATTTTAGATGATGATTCTGTTAATAAGTTGGAGGATATATGTAATCATGATGATAACCTAAAAGGAGATAAAGAAAACTTTTGGGAATGTAAAAGCGAGAAGATAGATTTACCCAAGGATTTTGAAGAACGTGAAATTTCCCTATTTGATATTTGTCAACTTCAAAAAGATGAAAATAAATTCTCCAATGCATTAAGTTATTTTATGCAGAAATATCCAAAATTATGGATTAAATTCCTAGAGGAATATTTTGAAAAAAAATATAGTTTTGGGGAAATCATATCTGTAAGCAGAGAAGAAAATGCAAAAGTAGATGGTAAAGATAATACAGGAGGACGTATTGACCTTTTGATTCGGACAGAGAATAGTTATATTATAATTGAAAATAAAATTGATTCTGATATTATTGTCGAGGGAAACATTACTCAACTACAACGATATTATAATTATGTTGAATGTCTTAAGAAAGAAGAGCAAAATAGATTAAACAGATATGAAGAAAAATTAAAAGATAAATATGACAAAAGAAAGAAACAATATAATGGACTTTCTGATATAGCACAACAAAAGAAGGGTGGCTGGGCTGAAAGATGGAAGAATGATATAGTAATACTTGAAAAAAAGTTGGAAGTTACAAAGTCTAATATTGAAAAATTAAAATCAAGAGAGGTTATAGGAGTTGTTCTTTATCCAGATTATAATAAGCCAGATGAAGTGCTTTTGAAAATAGATGATGTTAATAAATATAATAAACTACCGTACTCTAAAATTTATAATTGGTTGAAAGATAACGCGAAAGATACACTATCTAATGATGCTAATTTTAAAGCATTCTATAACGCAATGAAACAACATACATTCAAGTATAGAAGTGAGTCTTTGTACGAAGAAATGAAAGAGATTTTTTTCTCAAGAATTAAAGAACTTAGTATTATGAAGTGATTATGAAACAAAAACTATTCACAAAATCTGCCTTTAAAGTTGCTTTTACTTGTCCAAGACAACTGCAACTCGGCGATGATAAAGCGACTTCGGCATTAGAGCAAGCCTTGTTGAGATATTGTCACCTCGACACTCTCGCCATGGTCAGAATCTGGGAGAAATTGTCATCATTATAGTAATTGAAATTTGAAAATCAGGACGTATCCATACGCCCTGATTTTTTTTCTAGGTGCCTGAACCGTGCGTCTTTACTTTACCCTAAACATTACACTCTAAAACCTATACTAAAAAAGTGGACAAAGTCTGTTGACTGTTGTCCGTTGACAACCACCAATATCCCAAAAAAATCTTAACAATTAACGTGAGTTCGATATAAGGAACTATCAAATAATCAAGCAATAATCTTCATTAGATAAACTTGAACCCTGTAAGGGTTACAGATAGCAGGCAGACGATGAAGTTTGAAGCCAAAGAACCAACCCATAGAGCATTGTCCTCTCATGGCGATTCCTTTGAAGACCTTGTGACAATGGATGCGTTGATTACGACATACTCTCAACGGAACATTATGAGAATTGTTATCATTTCGGCATCGGAGAGACGACTTGGCTTGTTCCTATGTTTTTTAACTGTTTCATTAAAAAATTTGCAGAAGTCGTCTGCCATATAGAAAATATCAATAACTTTGCTGTCGGGTAACATAACGTTTTGTTCTTTTTGTTAGCACTTTAAAGATACAAAAAATATCGTTATGTTATTCATTTTTAGTAAATTATTTATATCGAACTCACGTTAATATAGATATAATATGTGCAAAAACATGTCAACAAATATTTCAAAGTCAAAATTTGTCAAGTTCTGCCAATGTCCTAAGGCGTTGTGGCTTTGTGTTAACAAACCTGAATGTTCCGTGATAGATGAAGGCGTAAAAGCTCGTTTCGCAGAGGGCGATGTGGTGGGCGACCTCGCTATGCAACTGTTCGGTGACTTCGTGGAAGTGACGACATTTAAACAGGATGGCAAACTCGACATTTCGGCGATGATAGACAAAACCAAGGCGTTGATGGAAGAAGGTTGCAATGTGATATGTGAAGCTTCTTTCAGTGCAAACAATAATTATTGCGCTGTGGATATACTCGTCAGAAAAGATAGAGGCTGGGCGATTTACGAAGTGAAGTCTTCTACCACTCATGTCGCTGACGTTTATCCGATAAATGCTGAGGCGGAGAAGAAACTGAAGAAATATGCTGTTGATATCGCATTCCAGAAACATGTGCTGGAACAATGCGGAGTGAATGTGATAGGCACTTATCTCGTGACACTTAACAGCGACTACGCCAGAAACGGCGATGTCGATATAAAACAGCTGTTCAATATAATAGACCTTAAAGATCTTGTCGATAATGAGTATCTGAAAACCCCTGAACTTCTCGCTGCAGCGCATAAGACTTTGGAATCTAACGAGGAAATGCAATGTAAAATGGGAACTCATTGCGATAATCCATACGGATGCGACTTCAAGAAATACTGCTTCAAACAGCATGACCTTGATTTGGATCAAAACAAAGCGACAGTTTTTAATCTATATGGTCTATATTCATCAAAGAAATATGAATATTTCAATGATGGATGTTATAAATTTGAAGATATCCAGACTAAAAAACTCAATGCTATTCAGTTGATGCAAATTGATTGCACTTTGAATGATAAGACATACATCAATAAAGATGGTATTAAGGAATTTCTGAATAATATTCATTACCCACTTTATTTCCTTGACTTTGAGTCTATGATGCCTGCTATTCCGCAATGGGACGGCACTCGTCCTTATATGCAGGTGTGTTTCCAATATTCATTGCATTATATAGAACAAGAAGGCGGTGAACTCAAACATAAGGCATTTCTTGCTCCAAGCGACGGCAGCGACCCTCGTCGTGCTCTCGCAGAAAGATTATGCGAAGATATACCTGAAAATGCTTGTGTCATGGCATATAACGATCCGTTTGAAAAAGGCCGTATCAAGGAAATGGCAAATCAATATTCGGACCTTAATGGTAAACTGATGAAGATTCACGACAATATCGTCGATTTGCTCATTCCGTTCCGTAATGGTAATTATTATACTAAGGCAATGGGCGGTTCCTTCAGTATTAAAAGCGTGTTGCCAGCATTGTTCCCTGACAATGAAGAACTGAATTATCATCACCTCAATGAATTGGTGCAAAACGGTGGCGACGCGATGAGCATCTTCCCAAGAATTAAGGACATGCCTGCAGACGAAGCAGAGAAAGCACGCCAAGCATTACTCGACTACTGTCACCTCGACACTCTCGCCATGGTCAGAATCTGGGAGAAATTGTCATCATTATAGTAATTGAAATTTGAAAATCAGGACGTATCCATACGCCCTGATTTTTTTTCTAGGTGCCTGAACCGTGCGCCTTTACTTTACTCTACACATTACACTCTAAAACCTATACTAAAAAAGTGGACAAAGTCTGTTGACTGTTGTCCGTTGTCCGTTGACAACCACCAATATCCAAAAAAAATCTTAACAATTACTTAATTTTTTACTTTTTTTTGATATATATAATAAGTCATTATTAAAATTATACTAAAAATGGAAAATCAAAGTAATCAATGTCCTGTTAAGAAAACGAAATATGACCTTATGCGTGAGCGTGTACAGAAAATTGAAAAGAAACTGCACGACATTATGGGTTATGGCACAGAGTTACATAAACTGCGTCGTGATGGCTCTCGTAAAAAGCGTGAACAGATAACCGGACTTTTGTCGCAGCGTAAGCGTTTGCTCAACAGAATGTTTCTAGCTACTCCCGAAGAGGTCGCTCGTATGGAACAACTCAACAATCTTCTCCTTGACCAGACTAAGAAGTTGTATGCCCGTACCGAAGAGCTTTATCGTAAGATGACAACAATGACCTATAATCCCGATTTCGATGATGATGTGGAGGTGGTGGGAACTCTCAGATTTGTGATGGATGGTAAAAATTCGCTGCTTCCGATGAGCAACGACGACTATTATGGCTCTAAATTCGCTAAAACTTTGGATGTAATCAGTTCACTTTGTCATTATAAAGTAATATTTTGTAATGAGAATATAGAATTTGTTCATTGTAGCCGTCATCCATCTGACTATCGTCCAGATATGAGCAGCAAGGAACTTGGAACTGTCGATATATTGAATGATGGTCAGACTTGGTTAAATCTATGCAAACCTATTGGTGAGAAGTTTTGGCATATATGTATCTGCCATGCCGTCTATGATTTGAGTATGAATCAACCGTATTCCATACCAGACATTCTTCGCATGAACGACTTCTGGACTGAAGTGTCGGTCATACATCAACATTTTGCATCCGTCAATAAGTTCTGAGTCCTAGCTTAAAATTGACTGAGAATGTTGAATTATGGCAGAAAGGATTGATTTTTCAGAGCTTTGTTGAAGTCAACTTCCTTGTTTGATGATTTGATGCATTTGTTCTTGCATCTGGTGCATACGAGACTGTTGCAGTATCTGATGAATCCGTTTCGTTTTATCTATTTCTGTCTGAGCGTCTGCTCCATAGGGCAGTTGTCCAGCTTGTTGAGTGTGAAGTTGTTGTCATTAGATATTAGGGATGAAAAAACCTCAGAAGTTTTAACTTCTGAGGTTTAATTTTCAACTTTCAATTTTCAACTTTCAATTTAATTAATAGTCTCTTCCTCCGCCTAAGGCGTGATATAGTGAAGTGATGGCGTTGAGTTTATTCAGATTGTCTTCCGTCTGACTGAGTAAAGCCGATAGCAACGACTGCTGTGCGTCCAATACTTCGAGATAAGTCGATGAGCCTAACTTCAGTAATTCATTGGTATATTCTACTGCGTTATATAGGGCGACGATTTGTTTGTTGCGTTCAGACTCTTTCTTTAACTCTGCGTCGTAAGTGATCAGGGCGTTGCTTACTTCCATTCCGGCATTGACGATAGCCTGCTTGAATTGTAGTCGTGCCGCTTCTTCTTGAGCCTTGGCTATTTCTAATCGAGCTTTGTTGGCTCCTCTGTAAAATATTGGTTGTGTGAGTGAGCCTATCAGGTTCAACGCGCCTGTCCATCCCAAGTTCGCATCTATCACAATGTTAGGATAGAAATAGGAACGTGCCACGTTGGTGTTATAAAACATGGAGGCGAGGTTGTATTCCGCGGCTTTTATGTCGGGACGATTTGCTAAGAGTTGCATCGGAATTCCTGCCTCGATATTGAAACCTACTTTCTGTTCGTCTAACGTTCCTCTTTCGATATTTTTAGGATAATCGCCGAGCAAGGCTGAGAGAGCGTTTTCCTGTTTCATGATGGCGGCTTTAATCTCTGGTATCGCCGCTGCTATGGAAGCATGGTACGCCTCATATTGTGCGACGGCAGCTTCAGTAGTCATGCCGCCTTCTTTCATCGCCTTGATAGTCTCGACACTTGTTGCCCAGCTTTTTTCTGTGATGGTATAAATGTTAAGTTGCTTGTCTAACGCTAAGAGATTGAAATAATAATCTGCTACGGTAGCGATGATCTGTGTCCTCACAGCCTGCTGATATTCCTGACTTTGAAGCATCACGACTTGTGCCTTTCTCTTGCTGTTTAGAAGTTTACCAAATAAGTCGATTTCCCAACTTGCTGTAACGGAAGCGTCATAACTCACGGAAGTATTTCCATTTGAATAATTCATATTTGTAGGAAATACAAGTCCTGCCGAAGGGAAGAACGACAGTCGTGCTGATTTGAACGCTGCCTTGGCTTCCTTTACTTTCTCCATCGCGATAAGATGGTCGGTGTTATTTTCGAGAGCGTAATTAATCAACACTTGAAGATTAGGGTCGGTGTATATTTCCGTCCAGTTCAAGTCGGCGATTGTCGCTGTGTCGACGACAGAGGTTGTATCTAAGTTACGATACGAGTCAGCGACACTCATCTCAGGTCGCTCGAATTTTCTGTAGATGTTGCAGCTGCTTAGGAACATCGTAAATAAGATTATATATGTTATCTTTTTCATTGTTGTTATTATTTTATACATATTCATTTCTACAATTATTCAATTATGCATTATGCATTATGAATTATGAATTATGAATTATGAATTGGTTTCAATTTCTCCTGTATATTTTCAAATATCACGAACAGTGCAGGTACGATGAATATCTGGCAAATCATACCGATGAGCATGCCTCCGATGGCTCCTGTTCCTAATGCGCTGTTGCCGTTAGCTCCTACGCCGTGAGCGAACATCATTGGAAGAAGACCGATGATCATAGCGAGCGATGTCATAAGGATCGGACGAAGACGGGCAGCAGCCGCATCGACAGCAGCTTCCACTATCGACATGCCGCCTTGTCGTCTCGCTACAGCGAATTCCGTAATCAAGATGGCGTTCTTTGCTAACAATCCGATGAGCATGATAAGACCGATCTGTAGATAAATATTGTTGTCGATATTCATCATCCTCGCGAAGATGAATGTTCCAGCAAGACCGAATGGTATTGACAAGATAACAACCAATGGCAAGATATAACTTTCATATTGCGCGCTCAGCAGGAGATATACGAACATGATACAGATGATGAGTATCATTCCGAGTCCTCCGCTCTGACCCTGTTCTTCTCTCGTCATGCCGGAAAATTCGTAAGCGTAGCCCTGTGGAAGATATTGTTCCGCAGTTTCTTCGATAGCCTTGATAGCCTGACCGGAGCTGTATCCTTCAGCCGGTGTACCATTGACTAATATCGAAGTGAAGAGGTTGAAACGTTTGATGTTATCTGGACCATACACTCTTTCCAAGTCGACGAACTGAGTGATAGGTGCCATCTCGTTACCGTTTCTTATCTTGATATTATTAAGAGCTTCTTTGTCGATTCTGAGTTCCGGACGGGCTTGTACCATGACGCGATATAACTTGCCGAAGCGGTTGAAGTTAGAGGCGTAGATGCCGCCGAAATATCCTTGTAATGTGGTGAGGATGTCTGATGGTGATAGACCTGCCTGCTTACATTTAGCTACGTCGATCTCTACCATATATTGAGGATAAGTCGGGTTGAAACTGGTGTTAGCCTGAGCTACTTCCGGACGTTCGCTGAGTCGTGCTATGAACTCTTGCGCCACGCCATAGAACGATTCGATGGAACCTCCTGTCTTATCTTGAAGGTTGAACTCGAAACCGTCTGATACGCTGAAGCCAGGAATCATAGGCATGGAGAAAGTGACGACGCGACCTTCTTTGACGAGTTCTCTCGCCTGCATCATGAGTCTTCTGTTTATAGCGTCGGCACTCTCAGTCTCGTCACGCTCTTCCCAATCGTGGAGCTTGCAAATCAATGTTCCGTAAGAACTTCCCATCGCACCACTCAAGCTGCTGAAGCCAGACACTGCGGTATATGACCTGATACCTGGCGTATTCATCACTATCTTCTCGACTTTCGCCATGGCATCTTTTGTCTTGTCTAATGATGTTCCTGCCGGCATGTCGATCGTGACGAATATTGTTCCTGTGTCTTCGTTAGGTACTAATCCTGTCGGCGTGGTTCCCATGAGATAGAATAACAGCGCGGCACCAGCTACTACTGCGCCCATCGACAGGAACTTGTTTCTGATGAAGAAACTTACGCCTTTTGAGTATTTTTTGACGGTGACATCGTAAGCGGTGTTGAACGCTATGAAGAATCTCTTCAGCAGACCTACTTTCTCGCCTTCTTCATTATGATGCGGTTTGAGGAACAAGGCGCATAATGCAGGTGAAAGAGTAAGCGCGTTGATGGCGGAGAAAGCTATAGATACAGCCATCGTAAGACCGAACTGACGGTAGAATGTTCCTGTGATTCCCGACATGAAACTGACAGGAATGAACACTGCCATCATAACCAATGTGATTGAAATCAACGCTCCTGATATTTCGTTCATGGCTTCTATGGAAGCATCTTTCGCTGATTTGGCTCCTCGTTCTAACTTCTCGTGAACTGCTTCTACCACTACGATGGCGTCGTCGACGACAATGGCGATGGCGAGAACCATGGCGCATAATGTGAGAAGGTTGATGCTGAATCCCATCACTTTCAACATGAAGAATGTTCCTATCAAGGCGACAGGAATCGCGATGGCTGGTATAAGTGTGGAACGGAAATCCTGCAAGAAGATGAACACCACTAAGAACACGAGTACGAAAGCTTCCAACAGAGTCTTGATAACTTCATGGATAGATGCGAAGAGGAAGTCGTTGGAATCTAAGAGTATGTCGTAGGTGACACCTGGAGGGAAGTTTCTCTTTTCAGCTTCGAGTAAAGCCTTAATCTCATTGATAATCTGTGTCGCGTTAGATCCAGCCGATTGGTAAATCATGGCGGTGATGCCTTCATGTCCGTTAGATCGTGTGTCGATGGCGTAACTCAAAGAACCGAGTTCTACGTCGGCGATAGTCTTGAGTCGTAACAGCTCACCGCTTTCGTTGGCACGTATCACTATCTCGCCGAACTCTTCTGGTGTCGCTAATCTTCCTTTATATTTCAACATATATTGGAAAGTCACGTCAGGAGCGTTCTCACCGAGTTGTCCCGGAGCTGCTTCGATATTCTGTTCGTTGAGAGCCGCTATCACGTCTTTAGGCATCAAGCCATATTGAGCCATCACGTCGGGCTTAAGCCAGATTCTCATCGAATATTCCGCACCGAGAAGCTGTGCGTCGCCGACACCGCCGATACGCTTGATTTGCGGGACGATGTTTATCTTTAAATAATTATATAAAAACTCTTGGTCATATTTGTCGTTTTCACTATAAACGGTGAAAGCCAAAAGAATACTCGACTGTTTCTTGCTTGTCGTCACACCGGCTTTCGTCACTTCAGAAGGAAGGAATCCTTGTGCCTTGGTGACTCGGTTCTGCACATTGACAGCCGCCATGTCGGGGTCGCTGCCAGGTTTGAAATAAACCGTGATTGTGGCGTCGCCCGTATTGGTCGCCGTCGAGGTCATATATGTCATGTTCTCCACTCCGTTGATTTCCTCTTCAAGCGGTGCGATGACACTGTTGACGACAGTCTGGGCGTTAGCTCCCTGATATGAAGCCTTAACCTCTACAGTAGGCGGCGCGATGTCTGGATATTGTGAGATAGGAAGCGTCATAAGTCCTATGAGACCGAGCACCACTATGATGATAGAGATAACGGTAGAGAGGACGGGACGCTTGATAAAATTATCTAATTTCATATCTGTGTCTCCTAAAAAAATATTATTTCTTTATCGCTTTCTGGAATTTGTTCTCTGATTCTTCTTTGGTGATAGGCTTGATCTTCATGCCGTTTTTAACGGAAGAACCAACACCTTCGATAACTATGACATCACCTTCTTCGAGACCTTCTGTCACTATATAATTCTCTGCGTATGTCAGATTATCGACTTTGATCTCACGCATCTCGGTGACGCTGTCGTTGAAGATATAGACGAATTTCTTGTCCTGCATCTCGAAGGTCGCGTTCTGAGGTACCAAACGTGCGTTGTAGATCTCGCGAGGCATATAGATGATGCCTGTTGCTCCGCTGCGTAACAATTTGCTTGGATTTGGAAATTCGGCACTTATGTTTGCGGCTCCGGTCTTAGTGTCGATAGATCCTGCTACCGATTTAATCTTGCCTTTATGCTCATACATAGTACCGTCGGCGAGTTTCAATTCCACCTCTGGCAGCACTTTCAAAATGTCTTTCACTCCGCCTTTAGAAGTGTAGAAAAGCATAATCTTCTCATTGATGGAGAAGTCGGCGGAAACGATGTCAATATCTGATATTATGGTTAGTGGTTCCGCTGTTGAAGGGCTTACCAAACTTCCGACACTTGTGTTTATGGAACCGACTACGCCGTCGTTAGGACTTTTGATATAACTATAATCGAGTTGAATCTTTGCTGTTTCAAGTTTGGCTTCAGCTTGTTCAAGTTGTGCCTTGGCAGATTCTAACTGATTGTCGGCTAATTTCTTCTCATACTCGCTGATGATACCTTTTTCACATAGGTTGTTTTTGTTGGCAGCTGTGAGTTCGGCTGTCTCCACCGCAACCTTAGCGGCGTTGACGTTAGCGAGAGCCATATTGTAATCGGCGAGATATGGAGCATGGTCTATCTCAAATAGTAAATCGCCTTTCTTCACCATGTCGCCTTCATCAGCATGTTTCTTGATGATCATGCCTGAGACGTTGCTTCTCACTTCAGCGTCGGTATCGCCAGATATTAAAGCAGGGAATGAGTTCTTAACAATAACAGGTTCTTCTTCAATAGTCATCACAGCATATTCCGGAATAGCCTGTTGAACTTTGTTGTTTTCTTGACAAGAAAAAAGCGAAGCCGCAACGAAAAATAACGACATCGCCTTGAGTGTAAATTTAGTCTTCATTACAAAATTATTTTCAGTTATACATAATTACATTTAGACTGCGAATATAAGAAAAATATAGATACGAAATTTATGAGCCGTTATCAGTTTTATGATTGTTTTTAGTTAAAAGGCCTTTTATAAATTGTTTTTTTTGAAAAATTTCTTTGAAACGAAAGCGAAAAATATTTTTTAGTTGTAATTTGCAGATATTTTCTAATTTATTTTGATTTAACTATTCCAACCCTCCGCCTAAGGCATGATATAATGTAATCACACTTTGTATCTCCATGTATTTGTCCGTCGACTCGGTAAGTTCTGCCTGTAACAGATTCTTTTGCGCTGTCAAGACTTCAAGATAATCGGCTTGTCCGTTTTTCATCAGAAGCTGGGTGTTCATGACGGCTCCCTTAAGATACATGATTTGTAGCTTGTCGCTGTCTAATCTCTTGCGTGCTGTCTGCCATGACACTAAGGCGTTGTTAGCTTCAGTGCCAGCGTCCAACAGGGTCTGCTTGAAATTCAACAAGGCTTCCTGTTGCTGTAACTCGCTGACTTTCATTCTCGCCTTGTTCTTGCCTTGATTGAAGATTGGTTGCATCAAAGATCCTACTGCATTGAAAATGAAATCGCCAGGGTTGCCGCTGACTCCCGACCAACCTGCTGTACCGCTTAAGGTGATAGAAGGGTAGAAGTAGGATCGAGCTACGTTGGTGGCGTAAAAGGCTTCAACTAACCTGTATTCCGCTTGTCTTACGTCAGGGCGATTTATCAGGCTCGACAACGGAAGTCCCATCAACAATGTGTCGGGGAAGCTCTGACTCGCCAAGTCGTTGCGTTCAAATTCTTGCGGGACAAGTCCTAATAATGCCGATAATGAATTCTCCTGTTCTATGATCTGTTTCTCTAAGCTTAAGATAGAAGCTTCCACATTGACTTTATTGGCTTTTGCCTGAAGTACGGCGGCTTCGTTAGTCTTGCCGGCTCTCTTCAATGCCGATAGTGTCCTGATGTTTTCTTCCCAAGTGTTGAGCGTTCTCTTGCTGATTTCCAATTGCTCGTCGAGCATGAGAAGTGTGTAATATGAATCCGCTATCGTCGCGATGAGTTGTGTCTGAACTGCCTGCTGATATGCTTCTGTCGCTGCGAGTGCTGCCTTAGCTCCTTCTTTGGTGTTATGTAATCTTCCGAAAGCGTCGATCTCCCATGATGCGGTAGGAGCAAGGCTGTAGTTCAATCCGTTCTGGTTAGCACCGGCTTGCGCGGAGAAAGAAACATTTGGATAAAACGCTAACTTAGATGTCTTTAACGTGGTTTCTGCTTCTTCAACTTTCAAGCGTGCTATCTCTAAATCGGTATTGTTTTCCAAACCTTTCTCGATAAGGTCGTGAAGAATGCTGTCGGTGAATAGTTCTTTCCAAGTTAGTGAAGCTATCGATTCATAGTCGTTGGCTGTAGGAATCCTATTATAAAGGCTGTCGACGAAATCTATCTCCGGACGTTCATATTCTTTATACAAAGCACAACTGTTCATCGAGACAATTGTCAACAATAATAATACAGGTGTTAATATCTTTTTCATCATTCTATTTCCTTATTTCTCTTAGGCATTACTTTTTCTTCAATATTTCTAAAGATAATAAATAAAACTGGCACTACGAACAACAACGCTATCGTTCCGATGAGCATTCCGCCTACTGTTCCTACACCGATGGAGATGTTGCCGTTAGCACCTACGCCTGTTGCGAACATCATCGGTAACATGCCGAAAATCATTGTCAATGATGTCATAAGGATTGGTCTCAACCTTGACTTAGCTGCCGACATTGCAGCCATTGTAATCGACATGCCTTCTGCTCTTCTCGCTGATGCGTATTCTGTAATCAAGATGGCTGTCTTTGCTAACAATCCTATCAGCATCAGAAGTCCGATCTGTAAATAAATGTTGTTTTCCAATCCGAACATATTGGCGAACAAGAAACTGCCTGCCAATCCGAATGGCACTGATAATATGACGACGATAGGAATGAAGATACTTTCGTATAAGGCGCAAAGTATTAAGTAGATGAATACTATACAAATCACGAATATCATCGCTGTCGAGCTGCTCGATGATGCTTCTTCTCTCGACATTCCTCCGAATTCGTATCCGTAACCTGCCGGCAATAATTCGTCGGTGACATCTCTGACCGCTTGGATCGCCTCTCCAGATGAGTATCCGTTGGCTGCCTGTCCGTTGATTTGTATTGATGAGAAAAGGTTGAAACGTGAGATAGACTGTGGTCCGTAAACACGTGTCAATGTAACGTATTGACCTATTGGCGACATCTCTCCGTTTTTATTTCTTACGAACATATTGTTGAGCGATTCGGTGTCTAAACGATGTTCGGCGGAAGCCTGTATCATGACACGATAGAGCTTTGAGAATCTGTTCATATTTGATGCGTAACTTCCGCCGACGTAGCCAGCCATGACGTTAAGCACCTCACCTGGAGAAACGCCGTTACGCTTGCATCTCGCGGCATCGACTTCCAAAAGATATTGAGGATATTTGGTGTCGAAAGAAGTTGATGCTCTGCTGATCTCAGGTCTCTCGTTAAGAGCTGCTATGATGTCGTTGGTGATTTTTTGAAGGTCTTCTAACTTACCGCCTTTTTGGTCTTGGATGTGCACCTCAAAACCGCTACTTGCTCCGTAGCCAGGAATCATACCGCGGGTGAAGACGATGATCTTTGCAGATGTAATATCCGATGTCTTAGCATAGATGTCTTCCATCACGTAGTCGATATTATCCTGAACTTCCGTACGTTTTTCCCAAGGTTTAAGACGTATGGTAAAACCGCCGCAAGAAGGACCTGCGCCACTCATCATGCCGTAACCTGTTGTATATGAATATGACTCAATCTGAGGAATCTCGTCTAAGCGTGATGCTATCAACTCCATAACACGTACCGTCTCTCCTAAGTTGGTTCCTGGAGGCGTCTGTACGTCAATGTTTATAGAACCCATGTCTTCTTTTGGGACGAGACCTGTCTTGGTGTGTTCTAACATATAGAAAAGTCCGCCGATAGCAACGATGACTAATATTACCGACAGCCATTTGTTCTTGAACATGAAGAGAACACCTTTTCTGTATTTGTTTACTACACCTTTAAAACCTGCGTCGAAGACAATATGAAAACGTGTTGAGAACGACATGCTTCCGTCTTCTTTTATGACGTAAGGCTGCATCAATAATGCACATAATGCCGGACTTAACGTGATGGAGTTGATGAGTGAGATACCTACAGCAACAGCCATCGTAAGACCGAACTGCGTATAGAACGTTCCTGTCGTTCCTCCCATGAAACATACTGGGATAAACACCGCCATGAAAACGAATGTCGTTGCAATCAATGCGTTGGAGATGCCTTGCATCGCGTCGATGGTGGCTTTATATGGCGAGGTGTAACCAGCGTCGAATTTGGCTTGCACCGCTTCCACAACAACAATCGCATTATCAACGACAGTGCCGATGACGAGCACTAAGGCGAAGAGCGTGATCATGTTGAGACTGAATCCCGCTACCATCAAGAATGCGAATGTTCCTATGAGTGAAACGACGATGGCGATGGCAGGGATGAAGGTGGAACGGAAACTCTGTAAGAAGATGTAGACTATCAAGATAACCAAAATGACGGCTAAGACGAGAGTCTCGATGACGTTAGCAATAGATGCATCTAAGAAGTCTTTGGTACTCATCAAGTCAACGATTTCGATGCCTTTCGGTAAGGTCTTGCGGATTTCTTCCACTTCCTTGTCGATGGCTTCGATGATTTCGTTGGCGTTGGAGCCTGAAGTCTGTGAGATCATCAATGTAGTTCCTGGATGTCCGTTTACCTTTCCAATGTAGTCGTAGCTTCTTGAACCTAATTCCACAGTTCCGATGTCTTTAAGTCTTAATAAAGTACCGTCGGCATCGGCGCGAATCACCATGTTGGCGTAGTCTTCTTCTTTATCGTAACGACCTCTATATTTTAATGTGTAACGGAATGTGTTTTCTGAGTCGGCACCGAGAGTTCCAGTGGCAGCTTCCAAGTTTTGTTCTGCCAATACAGCCGAGATGTCGGAAGGAATGAGAGAATATTTCGCCATCTTGGCAGGGTCGAGCCAGATACGAAGCGAGTAGTCGGCACCTCTGACATCGACTTCGCCGACGCCAGCGATACGCGATAATCTCGGCTCAATGTTGATCTTTAGATAATTACTTATGAATCTCTCGTCGAAAGAGTCGTCAGGACTATAAACAGCGAGAGCCTTGATACGACTTGTCTGTCGCTTACGTACTGTCACGCCGCTACGTGTTACTTCCGCAGGTAACAATCCTTGTGCTGAAGCTATACGATTCTGAACGTTGACAGTAGCCATGTCGGGGTTTGTTCCCTGACGGAAATAAATCTGTATGTTAGCCGAACCGTTGTTGTTAGCTGATGATGTCATATACATCATGTCTTCCACGCCGTTGATGGCTTCTTCCAAAGGCACGACGACGCTGTTCTGTACTGTCTCGGCATTGGCACCGGCATAATTCGCTGAAACGCTTACTGTAGGAGGCGCGATTTCCGGATATTGTTCGACAGGAAGTCCGACGAGACAGATGAGACCGAGAAGCACTATTATCACAGAGATGACGCCAGCGAAAATCGGACGGTCGATGAATGTTCTGATATTCATAATCAATTACCTCCGTTGTTATTTTGACTATTGGCTATTGCCTGTTGTCTGTTGTCTGTTGTCCGTTGACTGTTGACCGTTGACTGTTGACTGTTGTCTGTATCAGCTGTCTTAATAGTAGCTCCTTCTCTTACCAAACCTGCACCTTCTGCGATGATGACGTCGCCGACTTCCAAGCCGCTCGTCACTATATAATCAATACCGTTGTTACGAGGCATGACGGTGATGGCAGCCGATTGTGCCTTGCCGTCAACGACTTTATAAACGAATATCTTCTCCTGTAATTCGAAGGTTGCTGTTTGTGGTATTACGATGCAGTCTTCGTGTGAGGTCGGTATGATGACTGTTCCGCTGCCGCCGTCGCGTAAGAGACGGTCGGGATTTGGGAATACAGCGCGGAAACTCACAGCTCCCGTGCTCGCACTGATGGTTCCACTCACGGCGTTGATCTTACCTTTATGATTGTAAGTCTTGCCGTTGCTCATCACCAATTCTACAGCAGGCATGTCCTTGATGGCGGCTTTCAACGAGCCGTATTCCTGAATCATATCTAACATCTGATTTTCTGCCATGGAGAAATAAGCGAAGATTCTGCTGTCGTCGGATACTGTGACTAATGGCTGACTTATGCTGCTGTTTACCAATGCGCCGACACGATAAGGTATCATGGAAGCGACACCGTTGACAGGTGATTTTACATAAGTATAAGAAAGATTGTTGTATGCACTGTTCATCTCGGCTTTTGCTAACGCTAATTTAGCTTCGGCTTCGGCGAGGTCGTTCTGTGCTGTCATGAGTTCGAACTCGGAAATGACATCTTGTTCAAGAAGTTCCTTGCTGCTTTCAAGTACCAACTGCGCTGTCGAGAGGTTGGCTTCCGCACTCATCACATTGGCTGACGCTATCTCGTAAGCGGCTTTATATGGTGTCTGGTCGATGACGAAAAGGGTAGAGTCTTTACGTACGAAGTCTCCTTCGTTGATGCGGATGTCCGTAATCATGCCACTGACCTGCGGACGAACTTCTACGGTCTGGCAGCCGTTGATGGTGGCGGCGAAACCGCTTCTCAATATCTGATCGCTCTTTTCTACGGTTAAAGTCTTATAAATTGTTTCTGCTTTCTTCTGTGGAACCACTTTCTCTTGACATGATGTCATAGACAAACCGATAATTCCGATAAAAAATAATTTTCTTAATTTACTTAAATTGCTCATTTTCAAGTTTAATTTGTTGTTGTTTTTTTTGTATCGAATAAAATCCACTAGTCGTGTATTTTAAGTGTAGCTCATAGCTCGAAGCTCATAGCTCAAGGCTATTAATTCAACGACAAATTTAAGAAATATTTTGCGAAGAATAAAAAAAAAGATTTGGCGTTTTTGAAAGAAAAATTGATAAAAGATCACACATGTTTTGTATATAAATTTATTCCGTTTTCCCATTGAGTAAAAATAAATCATTGTATGAGAATAATCCGCACTATGTGAATTTTGTCTTGGTATTTGGATTCTATCACAATTATCAGATAATAAATAAGTTGTTTTTTTGAGATGATTTAAAAATTTAAATTTCATAGTCCGAACATAACAATATTTAAAATAAATTGTTATATTTGCAGGAGATGTGACATCACTTGATTATGAATACTGCAACAAAAAATAATATTATTCCAATTATTCAGAATTATTTTGCGACGCTTCCAATCGCGAAAGCGTGGTTGTTTGGTTCGTATTCACGAGGAGAGGAATCGTCGGAAAGTGATGTTGATATTATGGTTACATTTGTTGATGGTGCAAAGATAAGTCTTTTTAAATATGCAGATATCATCTGTAAGTTAGAGGATTTGCTTAAACAAAAAGTTGATTTAGTGGAAGATGGTACTTTGCTTCCATTTGCACAAAAGTCTGTAAACGAGGACAAAATCTTAATTTATGAGAGAAGTTGTTAAAGATAAAGGTCGTATAGAGCACATGATGTCTGCTATCGATAATGTCGAGGAGTTTACAAAAGGCGTTACATTAGATGAGTTTGTGAAGAGTAAGGTTTTATTCTATGCGGTTGTAAAGAATATTGAGATAATAGGCGAAGCGACTTATATGTTAACAAATGACTTCAAACAAACTCATCATACAATTCCTTGGCAACTAATTGAAAAAATGCGTCACGTTTTGGTCCATGGTTATTATACTATTTCTCCCGAAAAAGTATGGGAGACAGTTCAAAATGATTTGCCATTTTTAAAAGAACAATTACGTGAATTACTGTGATTTATAATCTTTAATCTTATTTAATTATTCTATTGTCATTTATTAAATTTATTTTTTTTACATAAAACTAAAAATTTAGTTATGAAGTTATAAAATAAATTGTATATTTGCATCGTTAAATGTTAAAAATAATTTGATAATGGAAAATAGTATTAAAGAACTTACGAAAGCAGAAGAGCAGGTGATGCACGTAATCTGGAAGATAGGCGAGGGTTTCGCTAATGAAATAATGTCGAACTTTCCCGAACCAAAACCTGCGTATAACACTGTGCTTACGATAGTTAGAATCTTAGAGAAAAAAGGTTTCGTCGGACACGAGACTTTCTGTAAAGCTAATCGTTATTATCCGCTTATCTCGAAAGAAGATTATTCTCAAAATTCTCTCAACACTCTTGTGAAAAATTATTTTAACAATTCCTATACGGAACTTGTATCGGCTTTTGCCAAGAAAGAGAATTTTACGATCGAGCAGCTTGAAGAACTAAAGAAAATGATTGATGACGCTATAAATAAATAAGTTATGATGACAAAAGTTTTATTGACATTCATAGCGACGATAGTTCTGTATTATACCTATAAACTATTGTTCGGAAAATGTAACAGGTTTGAAATCTGTCGTATGACATTACTGACGATGTCGGTCTTCGCATTCGTATTTCCTTTCATCTCGATAGAAATTTCTAAACCTTTACCTGAATATTTTTTAACATTAGAAAATATTAAGATTTTAAATAATAATAATGTAAATGTTGAAACTGAGAATGTTAAAAATAATTCACTTTCATTCTTACAGATAATATCGCTCGTATATATCATAGGTGTAGTGATTTCTTTTGTGAAAATAATTTTTAACATTTATAAGATTCATAAAATTAAGGTGGGAAAGAAGCAGGAAATAATTGACGGATTTAATGTTATCTATACTTCTGAAAATCATATTCCTTTCTCATTCTTTAACAATATTTTCATTCCTGATAATACAAATCCATTGATTTTAAAACATGAGATGAGTCATGTTAGGCATCTTCATTCTTTGGATATTATCTTAATGGAAATTATGATTTCGTTTCAGTGGTTCAATCCTTTTATCTATAAGATGAAGAAGGAACTGCAAGGCTTGCATGAGTATATAGCGGATAATGAAACTATAGAAAACGAAACAGATAAATCGAACTATATGATGTTATTATTGCAGCAGTGCACGGCTGACGATTATAACGCTATAGCCAATAACTTCAGTTTTTTATTAACAAAAAAAAGAATTATTATGATTACACAAAAACAAAAGTCAAAGAAGATGGTAATTAAAATGTTACTGACTCTTCCCGTATTCGCGCTCTTGATTTTGCTGAATACACAATGCGATAATCCGAAACCGCAAAATCAGGTTCGAGGAATAGATGTTTCTACAGAATATGATGTTGAATCTGATGGTGATAAAACAATAACTAAAGAATCTGTTACGGTAACAGTTACAGGTAATTTCCCAAATGACACCGTTTATAATGTAGCTACAAAAATGCCACAGTTTCCTGGCGGTCCTAATGAATTGATGAAATATTTGGGTGAAAATATCAAATATCCTCAATCGGCGATTGATAACAAGATTGAAGGAAGAGTCTTCGTTAGTTTTGTCATTGAGAAAGACGGCTCTGTCACTAATGCGGAAGTCTTGAGAGGTATTGATAAAGACTGTGACGCCGAAGCTTTGCGTGTTGTCTCTTCGATGCCGAAATGGAAACCTGCGAGTAACAAAGGTGAGGAAGTAAGAGTGAAATTTACAGTTCCGGTGGTTTTTAAACTTAATAATAAAGAATAAATTTATTCATGGCAGTGGGTGACATTAACGTTGCCCACTGTTTGTTAAGATAAAGAAAATATTTTAATTGTTGATTGTAATAAACAAAAAAATATATTCCTACATAAGTGATTTATGATTTTTTCTTAGAGAAGATTTTTGCAAAATTAATCATAAAAATACTTGACTTTTGCTTTTTGATTCATTATATTTGCAGACTAAACTAAACGAAAAATTATGTTAACTGAAACCGAACATAGAATACATACATATATACATCTACTTACCAATATTTGGATGATTGGGAAAAACAAGATCATTAAACGAATGTCAGTTCCGGCAGTTGTCTGATAATTGCTTTTGAACTGACGTTAAACTATAGGGAGATAAACTTAATTTATAATACTAAACTTTTACAAAAAATGAAAACACGTAATTTATTATATTTGTTCTCGTTGCTGATAATGATGTTTGTTAGCATTCCAAAAATTTCTAATGCTGCTCCACCTGATGATCCTTGCAAATTAGTGGAAATCACATGTCCTGATGGAACACTGGCTTCTGGATTAGTGTGTAATGAAGAGGATTTGACGTTCTATTTAGAGTATTTCTGTAAATTAGAGGTTAAAATAGAAATAATTGATTAGACCAGAATGGTATGAGGTGGGGCTTATACTTAACCCTGCCTCGTTCTTTAATCTTTACTGCTATGAAAAAGATAATAATGTTATTAGTATTGGTATTGATAGGATTTTATGTCAATGCCCAATGGTGGAATCCTGAAACCACAGATTACGACTCTGTTGAGTATATAGTTATGTATGAGTTGACATTCAAAGAAGATACTACACATCTAAATTGGGTGCGAGTGGAGAAGCAAATGCTGTCTATAGGAACCTGCAAGACAATAAGTTCTTACAGAGCATATAATAACTATAAATTTATAAGTCAACTGATAAAAGAGTCTAAAAAAGGAGCAGAAGCATCTCTAATATGGCTACAAAGTGGTCAATTGAATGCGGCAGATTTTGCATATGTGGGTACATATAATATATTTAAAGACTTTGAAAAAAGAAAAATCACTACTGATGATCATATTTTTCAAAGAGGTTCATTTACATACGAGGAACCTTTCGATAGTTTCAATTGGCAGATAACTTCAAAAATAGATACAATCCATAATTATGTTTGTCAGAAAGCCATCTGTGATTTCGGAGGTCGTACTTGGGAAGCCTGGTTTACTATGGAAATTCCAATCAGCGACGGTCCTTATAAATTCTGCGGTCTGCCTGGTCTTATCCTGAATGTCACTGATACGCAAAATCATTATTCATTTAATTTTCTGTCAATAGAAAAACCGGCAGAACCAATGATGGTGTATAGAGTTGCTAAAGATAGAACGAAGACGACAAAGGAAGAGTTCCTAAAATTACAAGAGAGAATAAGTAAAAGTATTTCACATGTTATGAGTGAATCTATATCAGACGAAAAAGTAGTTCAAAGAGCTGTGGAGTCACAACATCAGAAGAATAACCCGATAGAGATAATTGACAATTGATAGTTAACAGTTTACAATTAACAATGAATAATTACTCGTTGACTTGTTGACTCGTTGACTTAATAAATATCTTTATGAAAAGAATAATATCGTTAATAGCTTTTATCTTGATGTTGACTGTCGCTGAGCTTCAGGCACAGACAGTCATTAAAGGTAATGTTACTGATACTTCCGGCGAGCCTTTGTTTAATGTCAGCGTATTGGTGCATAATGCGGGCAGCAATCTGATAATAGCCTACGGATTTTCCGACATCGACGGTAATTATGAAATAGGTTTTAACTCGCCTTCCGATAGCTTGGACATAAAGACCAATTCTTCTTTTTATGAAAAGATAACAAAACGTATTGCAAATACTTCACAGACAATCGACTTTGTTTTGAAGGAAGAAGTGTATGAGTTGAAAGGCGTTACTGTGATGGCGCGTCCTATAGAAAAGACCAACGATACGGTTGAATATTTCGTGGATTCTTTTGTGGGATTAGAAGATAAAAGCATCGAAGATGTGCTGAAGAAAATGCCCGGAATAGAAGTGGAAGGCAATGGTCAGATTTTATATCAAGGTCTGCCGATACAGAAATTCTATGTCGAAGGCATGGATTTGATGGACGGACAATATGCTACCATCAGTAAGAACCTGCCGCATCAGTCGGTGGCATCGGTGGAGATTTATGAGAACCATCAGCCTATCACCTTGTTGCAAGATCGTGTTGATACAGAACGAGCTTCTCTCAATATAAAACTTTCTAAAAACGTGACCGTTACAGGTTCTGGCGAACTTGGAGTCGGGCTGTATCCTTTGTTGTGGAACGTCAATGTCACTCCGATGCTTTTCTCTGATAAGGTGCAGATGGTGGCTTCTCTTCAAAGTAATAATGTCGGTAATGATCTTCTGAATAACAATATGATAAGCTATTATCAAGATACGGAAGAAGAGGCTCCCGATGCAGGTGAGGAACTGTCGATAATAAATTCGCCAACGCCTTTGATTGAGAAAAACAGATATTTGAACAATACTTCGCATCTCGCAAATTTCAACGTGCTCGCTCCGATAAGCAAGACGACACAGATGAGAGTCAATCTGTCTTATATCAATGATTTACAAAAACAAAATTCATTACAACAAAATACTTATTTCCTTCCGAACGATACGGTTTCATATACCGAAAAGATAAACAACAAAATTTATGATTCTTATCTGAAAGGTGACGTGGCTATCGACAGAAACGATAAGAAGGCTTACGTGAAAGATAAAATCGAATTTTCAAAACGATGGAATAAATCTTACGGCTACGTCTTAAATAACGACGAAAACATAAGTCAGACTCTTAACAATGACGCTATGTCGGTGTCGAATGACTTGCGAATAATATTTCCTGCCGGTAAGCATCTCCTTGATTTCGTGTCGTATAACTCTTACGATAACTTACCCGAAAATCTTAATGTAGAACCGGGAGTTTTTGAAGAATTGTTTAACGTTGGAAAACCATATAACCGTACAAATCAGTATTTTGATAGGGAAAGATTTTTTACCAACGAGGCTTTAAGCGGAATATTCACATTCGGGAATATTGTCGTAAGTAGCAAGTTGGGAATCAGTCATTATCAGAATAAGATCAAGACTAATCTTGCGATATTTCCTAATGAAAACTTGCAGGGCTTTGTTTCTATTAGAAATGATATAAACCACACATATACAAAGCCGTATATTAAGACAAGATTGGAATATAAACTCAGGAAAGCGACTTTTACACTTAATCTTCCTCTTTCTTTAGATTATGCGACAACCAACAATCATAAAGAGAAACAAGAACTTACTCACATGTTTTTTAATCCTACATTGTCGTTTAAATATGAG
>SUWS01000027.1:0-30608 GCA_015061365.1 Lentimicrobiaceae bacterium
AAAAGCGGGAATTTAATTCCCGCAACTAGATAGTTTCAGTACATTTTGTCGACTGAACTTCTTATGACCCTGCAAATATACACAAAAAAATTATTGATAAAATGTTTTTTGTAATATAGTATCTACAGAGATTTTCAGATTCTCAGATTTTCAGATTTCAAAAAAAATCCGTTGTCTGTTGACTGTTGTCCGTTGACTTTTATTATCTTTGCAATTTAAATTACGAATTTGCAATGAAAGTATCTTATAATTGGCTTAAGCAGTATGTTAACTGCGATTTATCAGCAGAAGAAATAGCGAAGAAATTAACAGGCACAGGTCTCGAAGTTGAAGACTTAACTCCATACGAATCAATAAAAGGAGCGTTGAAAGGCGTTGTGGTTGGCAAGGTGATTTATTGTGTCGACCATCCTAACTCAGATCATCTTCACATCACCAAGGTTGATGTCGGCGCTGAAGAACCTTTGAACATAGTATGCGGCGCACCTAACGTCGCTGAAGGACAGAAAGTCTTAGTCGCTACGATAGGGACAGAACTCTACAAAGACGGCGAGTCGTTCACTATCAAGAAAGGTAAGATTCGCGGCGAGGTCTCGGAAGGCATGATATGCGCAGAAGACGAACTGCAGATCGGCGAGTCGCACGACGGTATCATGGTACTTCCTGAAGATTACGAAATAGGAAAACCAGCCTCTTTCTATTTCCCTGTAGAACAAGACACGACAATAGAAATAGGTCTCACCGCCAACCGCTCTGACGCTACATCACATATCGGCGTCAACCGTGACTTGGTGGCTGCTCTCAATTATCAAGAGAAAACAGATAAATACCATCTCGTCATCCCTTCAGTAGATGACTTTAAAGTTGAAAATACTGATAACGAAATAGAAATCGTCGTCGAAGACACCAAGGCTTGTCCTCGCTATTCGGGCGTGACGGTCAGCGGCGTGAAAGTAGGTCCGTCACCAAAATGGTTGAAACATAGACTTGAAGCGATAGGTCTTCGTTCGATAAATAACATCGTCGATATTTCAAACTACGTCTTGATGGAGACAGGTCAACCGCTTCATACTTTCGACGCTGATAAGATCAAAGGTAAGAAAGTCGTTGTGAAATGTATGCCGGAAGGAACTCCATTCGTGACATTAGATGGAGTGGAACGTAAGCTCAGCGCAACGAACCTTATGATTTGCAATGCAGAAGAGCCTATGTGTATTGCAGGTGTCTTCGGTGGCGCAGAGTCGGGCGTGACAGAAAACACTACAAACATATTTATTGAAAGTGCATATTTCAATCCTACATCAGTACGTAAGACCTCAAAATATCACGGATTGCAGACAGACGCCAGTTTCCGTTTCGAACGCGGATGCGACCCTAATATGACATTGTTCGCTTTGAAACGTGCTGCTTTGTTGATTAAAGAATTGGCCGGCGGAACAATATCATCTGAAGTTAAAGACGTCGTCAATGGCAACTTCACTCCAGTTCGTGTGGAACTTAAATTCTCTTATCTCAATAAGATAGCTGGTCAGGAAATTGAAAAAGATATAGCAGTAAATATCTTGAAGAACTTAGACTGTAAAGTCGTTGAATTGAACGATGAACATGTAACAGTCGATGTTCCAACATGCAAAGTCGATGTTTATCGTCCAGCCGATTTAGTTGAAGAAATATTGCGTATCTATGGCTACGACAATATCGCGATTCCTGAAAAGATAAATGCAACTCTCAATGTCGTGGCGAAACCAGACCCGGAGAAACTGAAGAGAAATATCTCAATAATGTTGGCATCTAACGGTTTCTATGAAATCATGAACAACTCTTTGACAAAAGAGTCTTATACCAAAGAAATGGACAGCTTCGATGAAAACAGAAACGTCAAGATTTTGAATCCTCTCAGTTCCGACTTGAACGTACTTCGTCAGTCACTTCTTTTCGGAGGTTTGAAGAGTATCGAAAACAACCATAATCACAAAATCTTCGACATCAAATTCTTCGAGTTCGGCAACACTTATTTCTATGATGCTGATAAGAAACAGGAAAGTGTTTCATTGTCGCCATATTCTGAGATATATAACTTAGACTTGTTTATCACCGGCAAGGATAAAGAAGAGTTATGGAGCAACAAACCACAAAACGTCGACTTTTATGAACTTAAGAAATATGTCTTAGGCGTCTTGCATAAACTTAATATTGATACAGACAAACTTGAGACAAGTGAAGGCAACGTCAAGCATTACGAATATTCGTTGGTTTATAGTATCAACGGTATGGAGTTATGCACTCTCGGAAAGATCAACCAGAAGACTTTGAAGTTGTTCGATTTGAAGAGAGAGGTTTATCATGCCACTATGAATTGGGACAACTTATTGAAAGCTAACAAAGAATCTAAGGCAGTACGTTACGAACCATTACCAAAGTTCCCGGCAGTACGTCGCGATTTGGCATTAATTTTCGATAAGAACGTGAACTTTGAGCAGGTTAAAAACGTTGCATTTGCAGCAGAGAACAAGATCTTGCAATCTGTCGGTCTGTTCGACATCTATACTGGCGACAAGATTCCGGAAGGCAAGAAACAATACGCATTAAGTTTTGTCTTGATGGATACGCAAAAGACATTGACCGATAAGATCATCGAGAAGACGATGGCGAAGATTCAATCAGCTATAGAACAACAACTAAAAGCGACATTACGATAAATGGACATTCAGGACATCCAATCGATAAAACAGAAATTCAGGATCATAGGTAATAACCCGCATCTCAATCGTGCGATTGAGATAGCGGTTCAAGTTGCCGGAACCGACCTTACCGTATTAATTAATGGTGAGAGCGGAACTGGTAAGGATGTGATTCCGCAGATAATACATCAGAATAGTTCGAGGAAACATAAGAACTATTTCGCTATCAACTGCGGAGCTATCCCCGAAGGAACCATTGATTCAGAGTTGTTTGGTCATGAGAAAGGCTCTTTCACCGGAGCTATCGACACAAGGAAAGGATATTTTGAAGTTGCCGACGGAGGGACTATTTTCTTAGATGAAGTGGGAGAACTTCCGTTAGCGACGCAAGCCCGACTTCTAAGAGTATTAGAAAACGGCGAATTTATCAAAGTAGGATCGTCGAAAGTGCAGAAGACGGATGTAAGAATAGTCGCTGCAACGAACCTAAATATTCCGTTAGCGATAGAGAAAGGCAAGTTCAGGGAGGACTTATATTATCGTCTTAATACTGTGCCAATACGTATTCCCGCATTACGCGAACGCAAAGAAGACATCAAGTTGCTTTTCAGAAAATTCGCCGCTGACTTCGCGGAAAAATATCACATGCCGGCAGTCCAACTAACTCCCGAGTCTGTCGTTATGATGGAAAATTATCGATGGGACGGTAACATCCGACAACTGAAAAATATTACGGAACAGATCTCCATCATCGAGGAAGAGAGAATCATAACACCTGACATCTTAAAGAATTATCTTCCGAATAATAACATCACATCATTACCGACATTATACAAAGGCGGTAAGGACGATGACCCGCTTTCAGAACGCGACATATTATATAAGGTGTTGTTTGACATGAAGAACGACATCATGGAGCTTCGCAGAACCGTTAAGGAACTGTCAGCACAAAGAAACAATGGTAACATTCAGCATCTTCCTGAAACGTCGAATATTACGCCAATAAACGCTACCGTCATTTCTCCAGCAGAAGAGGAAGAAGACGCTTTCGTTTATGTTCAGGACGATGACATTAATACGCCTGTATCTAAAGTAACTTGCGACGCAGAACTGCCGACAGACAAGACTGCCGAGACTACCGCATCATTATCTTTAGTACAGACAGAAAAAGATCTGATATGTAAAGCATTGGAAAGACATAAAGGCAAGAGAAAAGACGCCGCCAAAGAATTGGGTATCAGCGAGAGAACCTTGTATAGAAAGATTAACGAATATAAAATCAATCTTTGATGAAGAGTTTGAAAGAATATAATGACACAATGGCACAAAGCAGCACAGCCGCAGAGACTCTTTGCGACTTTAAGACCTTACGTCTTTATATATATTGCCTTGTTATCTTGTTGACTTGCTGTCTTACGAGTTGTGGAATATATTCGTTTTCAGGAGCGTCGATTCCAGCAGAAGCGAAAACCGTTTCCGTACAATATTTCCCTAACAACGCACAGCTCGTCAATCCTTTGTTGAGTAATACTATTACAAATGCGCTTAACGATATGTTTGTAAATCAGACGACTTTGCAGTCGGTGGCACAAAACGGCGACCTCGCTTTAGAAGGTGAGATCACAGGTTATAACACGGCACCTATCGCAATCACAGGTAATCAGACCGCTGCCATGAACAGATTGACGGTTACTGTAAACGTGAGATTTACAAATAAATATGACGAATCTAAAAACTTTGAACAGAGTTTCTCACAATATCAGGATTATCCGAGCGGACAGGATCTAAGTGCAGTCCAAGACATTCTTGTCGAGCAGATCGTGGAAGATCTTTGTCAGGACATTTTTAACAAGGCGGTTGTAAATTGGTAAATTATGGAAATGGACATCTTGCGACATATCATAGACAATCCACAGTCGATAAAGAAAGACGACATTGAATCGTTATCGTCTATCGTCGAGACATATCCGTATTTTACCGTGGCGCAGGTACTTCTTGCTATCGGATACGATTTGAATGAAGATAAGAGAGCATCCAAGCAATTACGTCTCGCGGCGGCTATGGTTCCAGACAGAAACGTCTTGCGTCATCATATAGCTGAATCTAAAGATAAAACTACAGCTATTGATTTGCCAGATGAACTTGGTAACGAAAATCAACAGTCAACGGTCAACAGCCAACAGTCGTTAGAAGACATTGTGATTCCTAAGATTGACCTGAGTAAATCGCAGGAAGAACTGTCACGTGAGATGATGTTATTGGAAGAGAAGCGCAAGTCGTTAGACGAGTTGAAGTCATTAATAGAGTTAAGATTAGTTGAGTTGAGGCGCGAGAATGAAGATTCGAAGAATAAGGAGAATACTTTGTCAAAAACCGAAATTATTGATAAATTTATCGCAGAAAATCCACAGATTTCGCGTCCGAAACAAGAATTTTACGACCCGATGGTGGTTGCTCAGACCAGTGTTTTAGACAAGGAGAACATCATAAGTGAAACATTAGCAACAATTTATCTTAACCAAGGATATGTTGACAAAGCAATTTCAATGTATGAAAAATTAAGTTTGAAAAATCCAGAAAAAAGTGTTTACTTTGCAGAATTAATTAATAAGGCGAAAAATAAGTTTAACAATTAAATAAATCATTAAAAATGTACGTAGCAATTTCAGTATTCATCCTTATCGTCAGTGCTTTGATGATGTTGGTTGTTTTAGTTCAAAATTCAAAAGGTGGTGGATTGGTATCAAATTTATCATCATCAAATCAAATCTTAGGTGTTCGCAAGACTACAGACTTCTTGGAAAAATCGACATGGACATTAGCAGTTGTTTTGGTAGTTCTTTGCCTTGTTTCAAGTCTGTCAATTCCTAAGAACGGTATTGGTACAGGCACTCAAGTTGATACAGAGATGCGTCAACAAATAGAAAACACAATGGCACCATCAGAATACACAATGCCTGCTACACAAGCTGAATAAAAACAGCCATCGATAAGAAATCTAAAAATGTCAGAATGTCATATTTCTGACATTTTTTTTTGTTTTATTTTTTGGCAAACATTTTGACAAGAGGCGAGCAGAAAAATAAAAATAACACAACAATAAAAATAAAATTATGGCACAATTATCAATTAAACCATTGGCAGACAGAGTAGTTATAGAACCAGCTCTCGCAGAACAAAAGACAGCAAGCGGAATCATCATTCCTGACACAGCAAAAGAAAAACCACAGAAAGGTGTTGTAGTGGCAGTTGGTCCTGGTACAAAAGACAATCCTATGACATTGAAAGTTGGCGACGTAGTTATTTATGGCAAATACGCCGGCACAGAGTTCCACTTAGAGGGAAAAGATTATATGATAATGAGAGAAAACGATGTTATCGCAATCATCTGATTTTAGTTCTCATTATTTTTTATTTCAAAAAGTTAAAAATATTTAAAAAAGTATAGCAATGGCAAAAGACATATTATTCAACTTAGACGCACGCGACGGTTTAAAAAAAGGTGTCGACGCTCTCTCAAACGCAGTAAAAGTAACTCTCGGACCTAAAGGACGTAACGTCATCATCGAGAAATCATACGGCGCACCTCACATCACAAAGGACGGCGTTTCAGTAGCAAAAGAGATTGAATTACAAGACCCAGTAGAAAATATGGGCGCACAATTGGTTAAAGAAGTAGCTTCAAAGACCAATGACCTCGCCGGCGACGGTACAACAACAGCTACAGTATTGGCACAAGCTATAGTAGCAGCAGGATTGAAAAACGTCATCGCAGGCGCTAATCCAATGGACCTCAAAAGAGGTATCGACAAAGCTGTAGCCACTGTAGTGGAATCATTGAAAGCCCAGTCAGAACAAGTAGGCGACAGCATAGAGAAGATACAACAGGTAGCAAGTATCTCAGCTAATAACGACAACAACATCGGTACTTTGATTGCTGAGGCTATGGCAAAGGTTAAGAAAGAAGGCGTTATCACCGTTGAAGACGCCAAAGGTATCGAGACACACGTCGACGTCGTTGAAGGTATGCAATTCGACCGTGGTTATATCTCTCCTTATTTCGTGACCAACACAGAAAAAATGGAAGCTGTCTATGAAAATCCTTTCATCTTGATTTACGACAAGAAAATATCTGTGATGAAAGATTTGCTTCCAATACTTGAAAAATCATTACAGACAGGTCGTCCTCTTCTCATCATTGCAGAAGACATCGACAGTGAAGCATTGGCAACATTAGTTGTTAACCGTTTACGTGGTTCTTTGAAGGTTGTTGCTGTTAAAGCTCCTGGCTTCGGTGACAGAAGAAAAGAAATGTTGGAAGACATCGCTATTTTGACTGGCGGTACTGTCATCACTGAAGAAAAAGGCTATCGTTTGGAAGACGCTACTTTGGCAGAACTCGGAACAGCAGATAAGATCACTGTTACAAAAGACAACACAACTATCGTCAACGGACAAGGTGCGAAAGAAAACATCGACGCTCGCGCAGCACAAATCAAAGCCCAGATCGCTTCAACAACATCAGATTACGATCGTGAGAAATTACAGGAACGTTTAGCAAAGATCGCTGGCGGTGTTGCTGTTATCTACGTAGGCGCAGCAAGCGAAGTTGAGATGAAAGAAAAGAAAGACCGTGTTGAAGACGCTTTGAACGCAACAAGAGCAGCTATCGAAGAAGGTATCATACCTGGCGGCGGTGTCGGATTCATCCGCGCCATCAGCTCAATAGAAAAGATGAAAGGCGAAAACGATGACGAGACAACAGGTATAGCTATCATCAAACGCGCTTTGGAAGAACCATTACGTCAGATCGTTGAAAACGCAGGTTTGGAAGGTTCTGTCGTTGTAAATAAAGTCAGAGAAGGCGAAGGTGACTTCGGTTTCAACGCACGCACAGAGACTTACGAAAACTTGTTGAAGACAGGTGTCATCGACCCAGTCAAGGTTTCAAGAGTCGCTTTAGAAAACGCAGCATCTATCGCAAGTATGCTTCTCACAACAGAATGCGTCATCTCAAATCATAAAGAAGAAAACCCGATGCCAGCCATGAACCCACAAATGGGTGGAATGCCAGGCATGATGTAATAAATGGATAAAGTCTAATGACAAACGTTTTAAAAGCGTCATCTTTTTTCAGGTGACGCTTTTTTTATTATCTTTGCAAAAGTCATTTATATGACATTTTTACTTTCAGAATTTCATATACCACATTTATGTCATTGAAAAGAAAAATATCTTTTAAACATTTTCTTCATCATACATTGTTAATTGTACATTGTACATTGTTAGTTGCCACATGTTTCTCATGCTCTGAGGAAGAGGTGCCATTCATAGAACCTGAAGAGGTAAAGGAACTTCCGACAGTTAATGTCGATAGTATCTTTATCAGTTTAGACAAAGACCTGATCGAGAAGAAAGCCGCTAATATAGACAAGGTCTTCAGCAACCTGAGAAAAAAAGTAGGATTTAACGGAACTGTCCTATACGCCGAACAAGGCCGGATTATATACAATGAAGCGTGGGGATTCCGTAACGTCAGAAAAAGAACAGACAGTCTTCAGGCGAATGACATATTCCAGCTGAGTTCCGTGTCGAAGATGTTTACCGCTGAGGCTGTCATGATGTTGAAGAACGAAGGAAAAATAGACTATGATGTTGATATCAGGGAATATATTCCTGAATGGCCATACGAAGGCATCACCACACGCCTACTGCTGAATCATCGTTCCGGGTTGTCGAGATATGAAAGTCTTGCCGATGCTAAATGGCCGGACAGGAAACAGCCGTTTCTCAACGAAGATATGATAGAATATTATGTGATACATAAGCCTAATCCGTATTTCAAACCTAACGGAGGTTTCAACTACAGCAATGTCAATTATGCATTGTTAGCGTCAATAGTAGAGAGAACGTCAGGAATGTCGTTTGCCGATTATATGAGAACCAATATCTTTGAACCTTTGGGCATGAATGATTCATATATATATGAGATGCGTCCTGACACAACAGTCTCGTTGTATATCGAGAATATCGTACAAGGATATTACACCGAGAAACGCCGTCCTATGCAAGCTCCTAACGAATATCTCAACGGTGTTAAAGGCGATAAGATGATGATTTCCAACACAAAAGATATGTTTAAATTCTGGACCGCCGTAGATTACGGACTACTTCTCCCCGATTCTATTCAGGATGAAGCATTCAAACCAGGCAGTCCCAAAAGCAGGAAACGCAAAGACAACTACGGATTCGGATGGAGAATCTCAGACAAATATCCAGGCTGCTACTATCATTACGGATGGTGGAAAGCCTATCGTTCATTCTTTATCAGAGATGATGTCAACGACAAGACTATCATCGTCTTGACCAATACCAGTAAAGGTCCCAATTCAGATCATTTCTGGAAAATCATAAACGATAAGACAATCACCATTCCTCAAGCTTCCGTCAATATAACATATTGGGAAACACAAAAAGGTTCAAAATTCCCGTACTCATCTTATAGAGAACGTGCAATAGTAGAATAGTCAATCTCTTACAACCAATTTATATCCGACACCATGGATATTCTGAAGTTCAACATTAGGGTCATCTTGTAGTAACTTCCTAATTTTATTGATATAAACATCCATATTACGCGCACTGAAGTAATTCGATTTATTCCATATTTTCTGCAGGGCAAAGGTTCGTTCCACAACCCTGTTCTTGTACTCACAGAACAGATACAGCAAATCCATTTCCTTACGTGTCAGTCGTTTCTCAACCCCATTACGTACCAGAACATGATGAACAGTATCAAAGGTATAGGAGGACAATTGAAATAAATGCTCACTTTTGGGAGTAGGTACAATTCGTCGGCTTATCGCCTTGATACGCTCCAACAGTTCTTCCATACTAAACGGTTTGGTAATATAATCATCAGCACCAACATCAAATCCTTTCGACACGTCTAATCTCGATGACTTCGACGTAAGAAAGACTAACGGAATATTCATATCACTCTCTCTGATTCTTCGAGCTAAAGAATAACCGTCCATGCCTTTCAGATTAATATCCGAGATAATAAAATCATAGATTTCATTCTCATAACGCTCTAACGCTTCATCACCATCTAAACATAATGTCGTCGGGTATCCTCTCATCATCAAATAAGACTTAAGAATATAACCAAGGTTCTTGTCACCTTCGACAAGTAGAATCTTTATGACTTTGTTCATATGTACTTTAATTTAAATTGATAATAATTAGCAATGAATTTCATTACATCCCAAGAATTATTAACATGTTTATTGCAATTACATATACTATATAGTCCTCTATTAATAATCTCTACAAATATAAGGTTGATAAATAGTTAAATCCAAATTAAAGAGCAATTATTTATCGTATTTTTTCACTTTTTTTAGAACTTTCATAGAAAATTTAAGATTTGACTTAATTTTTATTAAGTATATGGGGACATCTATAAATTCCACGTATCAAATAATTTTGTCTAACACAAGATGAACTTTTTCGAGATTTATGCTTCTCTTTGGAATCTTTTCGTCTTTCTTTCAATCACATAGCTCGCTATGCTCTTTCGAGAAAAACAAAAATCTTCTCAAAGATAAATTCATAAATCTTTCGAAAAGCAATTTATAGAAGTCCCCATAAAAGTGACATCTGTAAATCCCGCATTTAGATAAAAGTATATGAGGTTATTTATAGACGTAATACAAAACTTCAAAAAAATCCACTATATTAGCGTTTTATCTTTAGCCTTTTCTTATCTTTGCAACATGAAATATCTAATTGCTTGTCTTGGAAATATTGGTGCCGAATATGACAACACAAGGCACAATATCGGCTTCAAGGTAGCCGATTATCTTAACGAGGATCTTAAGGGAACTTTTACCACATCGCGTCTCGCGCAAGTGTCGGAACTAAGGTATAAGGGACGTACACTTGTAGTGATAAAACCAACGACTTATATGAACCTTAGCGGTAAGGCAGTCAAATACTGGATGCAACAGGAAAAGATTCCTATCGAGAACGTTCTCGTGGTGTTAGACGAGATAGCGCTTCCTCTCGGAACATTACGCATGAGAAAGAAAGGCAGCGACGCCGGACATAACGGATTGGCTAACATCATTGAGAGTTTAGGAACAAACGTCTTCCCTCGATTGCGCTTCGGAATAGGCGACGACTTCCCTAAAGGAAAACAGATAGACTTCGTACTCGGACAATGGAAACCGTCAGAAATAGATATAGTCAACTCGCGATTAGACGTAGCTGCAAGTTTCATAAAAAGTTTCGTCACTCAAGGAGTAGACCTGACAATGAATCAATTTAATAACAAATAAGACGTACCAATTACACCGTGTTTATTTCTAATGGTGTAATGTGTCATGAGACGCACCAATTACACCGTGTTCATTTTCAATGGTGTAATGTGTCACGTCTCTACATTAATTGTTAATTGTTAATTGTTAATTGATAACCCCGCTTCCTAAAACGACAGGTTCCGTCTCATGATATATGACACCGAACTGTCCGGCAGCGACACCGGATATGGCTTCATCGGAAATTATTGTCAAGCCACTTTCTGTTATTTTCAGACTTCCTAAGTTAAATCCGGGCTGATGTCTTATCTTGTAACGCACTCTTTGTCCGTCGACAAATTCAATTGCAGGATTCATCGTCATCACATCAACCAAGTCGATATTATTGGTATATTGAGCTATCGGGTCGTAACCCTTAGAGACATAGATAAGATTTCTCTCGGTATCTTTTCTAACGACAAACCAAGGACCGCCGCCTAAGCCGAGACCTTTTCTCTGTCCTATAGTATGGAACCAGAATCCTTTATGTTTTCCTAACTTTTTGCCTGTCTCTAATTCTATGATGTCGCCTTCTTTCTCACCGACATATTCTTTGATATAATCGTTATAGTTTATCTTTCCGAGGAAACATATTCCTTGCGAGTCGTGACGTTGCGCGCTTGGAAGTTTATGAAATTCCGCCAAGCGTCTGACTTCAGTCTTTGGCAAGTCTCCGATAGGGAACATTGCTTTCGAGAGTTGATGATAAGTTATTCTGGCGAGGAAGTCGGTCTGATCTTTAAATGTATCGACGGCTGTTCCGAGCCATGAGACACCGTTTTCATCATACCATTGACGCGCATAATGCCCGGTAGCTATTCTGTCGAATTGATGACCTATCTTCTCTTCGAAAGCTCCGAACTTGATCATCCTGTTACACATCACGTCGGGATTCGGGGTAAGACCTTTTCGTACAGAATCCATCGTATAAGCTGCGACACGATCGTAATACTCTTTTTGAAGGTCAATGATGTCGAATCTGCAACCATATCTCTTAGCGATGAAAGTAGTTATCTCAATATCCTCTTCGGAAGGACAATCCATGAGATCTTCATTTCCTTCGAGGCCTATTTTTATATAAAAGATATGAGGGTCATAACCTTTTTCTTTCAACAAAGGCACCATCACCGAACTATCGACACCACCCGACACTAATGCTGCTATTTCCATTTGTCAACTATATATCATTTGTTAACGGACGAGATGACAGTCTTTATGACTCTCTGGTATCCCGCATTTTCAAATTCTTTCTCTGCTGATCCATAAATCGCAGCGCGGCGTTTGCCCCTGTATACAGCCCAGTATCGGTCGCCGTATGAATAATGCCACCATTGCAAAGGCTGCTGGACAAAACCTTGCGACTTCATGAGTTTCAACAGATATTTTCTATTTTGCTTCTGTTCCGATGTCAATGCCACAGTCGATCTCGCCATAGCGTTTTCATGGTATTTAGTTCCATAATCCAAGTCGTTACCATTTTTATCACACAAAGCCATGTCGATAGCTGCACCTGTGTCGTGACCTCCCATATTGGAATCAGGAGCCGTCGCTTTAAACTTTACCAACGCCAAGATTTCACCACGTTGCATCCCCGGATTCTCTTTCTCGATTCTTTCCATTTCATTTTTCCAAATCTCTTCCAACCTCACTCTTGAACGGTATGCGCTATATATTTTGATACAGATGTCGTCGGGAAGTTTGTCCGCTACTTTATATAGTCTGTCGGCGACACTCTTTCTCAACAAGACCGGTCTCTCAATAGTAGCTTCATTGTAAAAGATTTTCGGATGAGCTACGACATCTACCAGAGGCTCGTAGCACTCTTTTACGTGCGACATTCCGATATAAGTCTTGGATATATGGTTTTTAACTCCTAATTTAAACAAAATAAAATTGATGTAAAAACCCACCTTGCGACGACGTTTCTTAGATTTCAAAACGTAAAACAATACAAAAAGGGAAGCCGTTATAATGGCTGCCATCATTATCTCTTCTAAGTTATACTTTATAAAATCCATATCTTTTATTTGATTTCTACGACAATTGGACAATGATCGGAGAAATTCACCTCCGGCATTATTGAAGCTGACGTTATTTTTTCGTTAAGGTTTTCAGTTAGGATATGATAGTCGATGCGCCATCCTTTATTGTTCAGTTTCGCGTTGAAACGATAGCTCCACCAACTATAATGGTTAGGTTCTTTGTTGAGAAATCTGAAACTATCGGTATATCCATCATTCAAGAAGTCGGTAAACCATTGACGTTCTTCGGGGAGGAATCCCGATGACTTGGCATTTCTGACAGGGTCGTGAATATCGATAGCTTCGTGACAGATGTTATAGTCGCCGGAAATGATAAGCTGCGGACGTTCTTTTCTCAATTCATTAACATAATTACGGAAGAAATCGAGCCATTCCATCTTAAAATCCTGACGTTCGTCGCCGCTTGTCCCTGACGGATGATAGACACTAACCACAGAGATATCCCCGAAGTCGGCTCTGAGAAATCTGCCTTCATCATCATATTGCGGATTATTCATTCCATAAACTATATTGTCTGGCAATATCTTTGATAAAATTGCGACACCGCTATAACCTTTTTTCTTTGCTGGAAACCAATAATGATGATAACCAAGCATCTCTATCTCCATGACAGGAATCTGGTCTTGAGTAGCCTTAATTTCCTGAAGACATATCACATCAGGAGAATTGGTTTCCAACCACTGTAAGAATCCTTTGGAGATAGCCGCTCTTATTCCATTGACATTATAACTAAATACTCGCATTCTTATATTATATTGTGTTTTGCAAATATAAAAAAAATATTGATAAAGAATCCGTATTACAGATTCATTTTTTATACTCCATAATACATATAACAAACTAACCTCCGGCTGTCAAATCATCCTTTCAACGCATCGGCTCCACTTACGATTTCTACCAATTCGTTGGTGATAGCCGACTGACGCGCCTTGTTATATGTAAGATTCAACTCCTTAAGAAGTTCCGTGGCGTTATCCGTCGCCTGCGTCATAGAGATCATTCGCGCTCCCTGCTCCGAAGCGAAACTGTCTAACAAAATCTTATAGACCTGTAACTTCAACGACTTAGGAATCATGGTCCCAAGTATCTCTTCTTTATTAGGCTGGAAGATAAAGTCAGTGTCTGACTGACTGCTGACTGCTGACTGCTGACTGCTCATCGGAAGAAACTGCTCAGTAACCAAGATCTGTGTCGCGGCATTCTTAAACTGATTATAGACAAAGACAATCTTATCGTATTTCTTATCTTCAAAATCCTTCATAAGTCGCTCAGCGAAGACAGCGGCATTGTCATACGTCAAGTCATCCAACAACTCATTATGATTTCCGACAACATTATATTTCTTGAACTTCAAAGTTTCTTCAACCTTAGAACCTATGCAAAGAATATCTACTCTATCATTATCGTACAACTCCTGATATTCTTCTTTGATGAGATTCATCGTAGCGCGAATCACGTTAGCGTTGAACACTCCGCATAATCCTTTATTGGACGACAACGGAATTATGAGTATCTTCCCGTCTTCCCTTACTTCGGCAAAGACCGTTGACTGTTGTCCATTGACTGTTGTCATTGCAAGCATCTCACTGAACTTCTCGGCATACGGACGTAACGACATGATGGCGTTCTGCGACTTTCGTAACTTAGATGCCGCCACCATCTTCATGGCACTCGTAATCTGTTTCGTCGAGTTGACAGACTCAATCCTTGTCCTGACTTCCTTTAAGTTTGCCATAACAATTATTGTTTGTTCATTGTGTTACAGACCTCAGCGGCCACATTTCTCAAGACTGTCGTTATCTCATCGTCAAACTGACCTTGTTTTATCTTGGTCAGGACATCAGAATGGCTGCTGTTGAGTATTGCGATATAGTTCTTTTCAAATTCGCCAACTTTATTGAGAGGCAGTTCTCTCATAAGGTTATTCACGCCGCAGAATATCATGGCTACTTCTTCCTCCACCTTCATCGGTGACGACTGAGGTTGGATGAGCATCTGTACGTTACGGCGACCTTTATCGAGAATAGATTGTGTTGCGGCGTCGAGGTCGGAACCGAATTTGGAGAACGCCTCGAGTTCGCGGAACTGAGCCTGGTCTATCTTCAGCGTACCAGCCACTTTCTTCATCGACTTAATCTGCGCCTTACCGCCTACACGCGATACCGAGATACCGACATTGATAGCGGGACGGATACCAGAATTGAAAAGGTTGGTCTCAAGGAATATCTGTCCGTCGGTAATTGAGATCACGTTAGTAGGGATATATGCCGAGACGTCGCCGGCTTGTGTCTCGATGATAGGAAGCGCTGTCAATGAGCCACCACCTTTTACCTTACCTTTGAGGCAATCCGGCAGGTCGTTCATATTTTTGGCTATGCTGTCGTTAGCCACGATTTTAGCGGCACGTTCGAGCAAACGTGAATGAAGGTAGAACACGTCGCCAGGATAAGCCTCACGTCCTGGTGGACGACGTAGTAACAAAGACACTTCGCGATAAGCTACCGCCTGTTTCGACAGATCGTCATACACTACGAGAGCCGGACGACCGGTGTCGCGGAAATATTCTCCGATGGCAGCGCCGGCGAAAGGAGCGTAATATTGCATGGCGGCAGTATCTGATGCCGTGGCAGCCACGACGACAGTGTATGGAAGCGCGCCGTTATCTTCCAAGGTCTGAACCACATTAGCGATAGTAGAGCCTTTTTGTCCGACGGCTACATATATACAATAGACAGGTTCGCCTCTGTCGTAAAATTCTTTCTGGTTGAGGATGGTGTCGATAGCTATCGTCGTCTTACCTGTCTGACGGTCGCCGATGATAAGCTCACGTTGTCCGCGTCCTATAGGAATCATAGCATCGATAGCTTTGATGCCAGTCTGCAACGGCTCGCTAACAGGCTGACGATATATTACGCCAGGAGCCTTACGTTCGAGGGGCATATCCAATGTCTCGCCTTTGATGGTGCCCTTGCCATCGATAGGATTGCCGAGAGTGTTGACCACGCGACCAAGTAAACCCTCGCCCACTTTCAAAGAAGCGATACGGCGTGTACATCTCACTACGTCGCCTTCTTTGATGTCTCCAGCATCATTCAAGAGAACGACACCGACATTATCTTGTTCAAGGTTCAAGACGATGCCCATAGCACCTGTCTTTTCAAACTCGACTAACTCGCCCGACTCGGCATCCATCATTCCATAGACACGAGCCACTCCGTCACCGATCTGAAGTACGGAGCCTTTGGTATCAAGCTCGCTCTTAGTGTCGAAGTTGGTAAGCTCTTGAAGTAATATCGCTGATATCTCAGCAGGTTTTATATTTTCCATTATATATAATTTTTTTCTTAATATCCTTTAACAAATAAGTTCTCTTCAAAATCAGAATGCAGACGTTTCAAGGTATGTGTCACGCTTGCATCATAAACATAGTCGTTGTATTTGACGATGAAACCTCCGATAATACTCTTGTCGATGACATTCTTAATCTCGATAGTATCTTTATCAACAATCTTATGTTTAAGGATGTTAACGATTCTGTCGGTAGTTTTCTCATCTATCTCAACAGCAGAAGTAATGGTGACGACAGCTATCTTCTTATATTCGAGATACAGCATACGATATTCGTCATACATATCGGTGATGGCGGTGTCTCTGTTTTTCTCTATAAGAAGATTGATAAGATTCAATGTTATCTTCTCCACCCTGTCGGTGAAAAGTCGGTTCATGATATTGGTCTTACGTTCTTTAGAGACGAAAGGCTGATGAATGAGAGTGTCTAATTCTTTGTTTCCCTCTATGGTTGACTTCACCAAATGTAGGTCGTCTAACGCTTTGTCGACTACGTTGTTCTGAATCGCCAACTCAAGGAAAGCCTTCGCATATCTATTGACTAACAGATTAGGTCTCATGGTTTAATGAATTTGGTTTCTTTCTTCAATTTCTTCGAGAAGACGGTTGATATAATCCAACTGTTCCTTATCAGATTCCAATGCCTTACCGAGTATTTTCTCTGCCACCTTTATGGAGATGTCGGCGATCTGGTTTTTTATTTCAGTAGTCGCAGCTAACTTCTCGTGTTCGATAACTTCTTTCGCGTTCTCTATGATACGATCTTTTTCTTCGTTAGCTTTCACCTTAGCGTCTTCAACAAATTTATCTGAAAGTTGTTTCGCCTCGTTGAGCATCTTGACGCGTTCTTCACGAGCCTGTTGAAGAAGCTGTTCATTGTCAGCTTGCAGCTGTTCCATCTCTTTATGAGTACGTTCGGCAAGTTCGAGGGCGTTGTTGATTTCTTCCTCGCGTTTTTTCAACATACCGTTGATGACGGGGAACGCGAATTTCGCCAAGACGAAAAACACTATTCCGAATGCTATGGTCATCCAGAACAACAGACCAAAATCGGGAGTTATTAATTCCATATTTTTTTTAGTTTAGAGTTTAAGGTTTAAAGTTTAGAGTAGTTTTAAAGTTGAGTGTTTTAAGTTTTAAAGTTTATAAGATCCAACTTTAAACTTTAAGCATTAAACCTTAAACCAAATTTTCAACTTTCAATTATCAATTTTCAATTCTAAAACGTCGTCATTGCAGCCAACCGCTGCAATGACGAAATCTTTCTACTGATTAAAGAGCAATCAGCATACAGACAACCAATGCGAAGAATGACACACCTTCGATGAAAGCTGCGGAGATGATCATACTTGTTTGAGCGTTGCCTGCAATTTCAGGTTGACGAGCCATTGCTTCCATTGTCGAACCTCCGATTCGGCTGATACCTAAACCAGCACCGATAGTGACGATACCCGCTGCCAATGCAGCACCTAATTTTGCCAATGGAGCCAAATCAACGGCTGCCTGAACTACATCTTGTAATAATACCAATAATGACATAACTTATAATTTTATAAGATTAATATTTAATTTTCAATTCGATTGAGACGCAACAATGATATATCATTTATCTTTTTCGGTATCATTGGTACGTCTCTACATTAATTTTCAATTCGATTGAGACGCAACAATGATATATCATTTATCTTTTTTGGTATCATTGGTACGTCTCTACATTAATTTTCAATTTTCAACTTTCAATTTTCAATTTCTTTCGCTGCCATACCGAAGTATATTGCCGACAATAGAGTGAACACGTATGCCTGGATATATGCCACCAACACTTCGAGACAATCAGCGAATATAGCCAATATCAACGACATCACCGACATTCCCGCTCCAGCCATCGCGCTCATCTCCCCGACGATGAATATCATACATATAAAACCAAGCAACACAATATGACCTGCGGTGATATTAGCGAAGAGACGTATCGCCAAAACTACAGGTTTTATGAAACAACCTACCACCTCGATGATAGGCATCAACGGAAGCGGAAACTTCAGCCACCACGGCACACCAGGAGTGTTGAAGATGTCCTCATAATAATGCTTCGTACCTGTAAAATTCGTGATAAAAAAAGTAAACAACGCAATAACCGCTGTCACCGCTATATTACCTGTGACATTAGCACCGAAAGGGAAGAAAGGGATTAATCCCAAAATATTGTTAAAAAATATAAAGAAAAATACTGTCAAAAGATATGGCAGATATCTCTCATACTTTTCCCCGATATTAGGTTTAGCTATTTCGTCACGCACATAAACCACCAAGGGTTCAATAAGAGCCTGCAATCCCTTAGGAGCTTTGAAACCTCTCGTACGATAGCCCTTCGCGACAAGCAAGAAAACAATTACGAGCAAAGTACACGAGATCAACAGACCGCAAACTGTCTTCGTTATCGAGATGTCGAAAGGTCTTATCTGCGTTCCGTCGTCCATCACCCTAACGACTTTTCCTTCATATCTACCTTCAGAAGGAATCTCAAAAACCACGTCATCGCCATGTTTGTTCTTTGTATGATATTGATGTTCATGATGGAAATGTCGTGATGAGAAGCAATACAGCTCACCTTCGCTGAAAACTATTATCGGGAGATAGACGCTGATATGTTTCCCTTTCCAGGTACATATATGCCAGTCGTATGAATCTAAGATATGGTCGAAGATAAGTTCTCCGGCATCGAATTTTTCCTCGATTTCTTCAATATCTTCAACAATCTCGGAATGCTTGTTATCTTCTGCCATAACATTTCGTGGCATAAAGAAAATAAAACATATTAAAAATGATAATGTTATAATTATTATATTTTTTTTCTCAGTCATAAATGCACCTACTTAATAATAGAACGCAATTTTACAAAATAAAACAACACAATCATTTTTTTATTTTATTTTTTCTCAAAAAAAATGGCAGAGAGATATCAAATCTTTTTTTTACTTTTGCGTCATGGCAAAAAATAAGTTTTATGTAGTTTGGAATGGACGTCAGGTAGGCGTTTTCAGCAGCTGGGATTCGTGTAAGATGCAGATTGAAGGATTCAAGGGCGCTCAGTATAAATCATTCCCCGACAGGGCGAGCGCAGAAGAAGCGTTTAAGTCTGGCTATCAGTCGTCAGCCAAGAGCCAACAGCCAACAGCCAATGGTCCGCAGCCAATAGGTCAGAGCATCGCCGTCGATGCGGCTTGTTCGGGCAACCCTGGTAAGATGGAGTTCCAAGGTGTCTTTGTAGAAACGAAAACGAATCTCTTCAAGAGTCCTGTTTATGAGCAAGGCACCAACAACATCGGTGAGTTTCTTGCCATAGTCTATTGTCTCGCCTGGCAACATAAAAACAAGCTTAACTACCCTATCTACTCCGATTCCGTCAACGCTCAGAAATGGGTGCGTGAAGGAGTGTGCAAGACGAAGATCGCCGAAAACGAAAAGAACAAGCCACTCTTCGACGTGATACGATGGGCGGAACGATGGCTACAGACTAACAGTTTCAGAGTGCCAATATATAAATGGAAGACCGAGATCTGGGGTGAGATACCCGCCGATTTCGGAAGAAAATAATGTTGTAAAATTCTTGTTATGATAAAATTCGACACTTATTACATTCAATGCCCGAGATGTAAGTCGTGGATGGAAGGTCATCTGCTTATCTCGTCGATGGTAAACCAGTCAATCTTATATTCCGACGGTAAGATATTGAACGACGGATACATCACCGAGAATCAGAAGATGATAGTATGTCCGGCTTGCAACCATTGGTCGTGGATTGAGAAACATGAGGAGCCTTTTATCAGCAAGACGAAACCCGCCGAGAACTTCTACACATGGAACAGCTGGCGTTTCTATGGCGTACACTTCGGAAGCAACGAAGGCAGAATCGCCCTCGTCAATCATTACAAGAGTTTCTTAGAAAAGTCGGAACATAACAAAGACCAGGAGATATATTTCCGCCGACTTATGTGGTGGGCTTATAACGACTTGGTGAGAAACAAATATCAGGCGAGCATCGAACGTTATACTTCCAAAGAGATGAGCTTCAAGGTATGGTATCGTAACAGAAAGAAACTTAACGAAGGTGAGAAACTGTTCAAACTACATCATGCCGACTTCATGGAGAATCTCAACATCTTGGTTAACCTTCTTAAGGACAGATACACTCCTGACGACGAAGAATATGAATCTACTAACTTAGACATCATAGAGATGTATCGTCAACTCGGGGATTTTGAGAATGCGGAGAGACTTCTAAACGAAACATCACGCCGCACCTACTTCATCTCCCGCATAGAAGAGAAAGTAGAAGAAAGAGACGACTTGGTTTTCTTAGTGACAGGATAACTTTTTTTTAGAATTTTAGAATTCTAGAATTTTAGAACTTTAGAAGATTAGAGGATTCTATTTTTTGTTTAGACGTTTCTTTACTTTTTGAGTGATTGAAAATATAATCTTGATTATCTTTTCACAATCGTATAATAACGGTTCATATTCTTCATCCGTCAAATATTCACATTCTCTTAACAGGCGAATCCATAACTTGGATTCGTTAGCTTCTTTCAAAGCAATACACATCTTACTAACATAATCGGCATCAGATTGTGGATGCGATGCTTCCGCTAAATTAGCCGCAATACTAGTACCTGACCTTATAAGCTGTTTTGAAATAATATATTCCTTGTTTATCGATGACATTAACCGCTGTCTAAGAAGAACCACTTTCTTAGCAAAATCAAATGCTAAGTCATCAATTTTTACCAAATACTCCTTATTGGTACTTCGTGAAGGAAGAAAATTTGTTTCCATAAATTGTAATTTAAAAGGTTAATAAATTTTGAATTATAGTTCTAAAATTCTAAAGTTCTAAAGTTCTAAAATTCTATTAATAACGTGCGATGCGCAATAGCATCCGAACATCGCGGGCATATACGAGATCGTTCCTACTGTAGCGATTTTATTCTCGGTCTGTTCTTCTATCGACACTGCGCTTTCCGCTACCTTTTCGGGCGAGAAGACTACCGTTATTCCTTCACGGATTCCGAGACGATGAAGTCTCTTCCTTATATAAAACGCAAGACGGCAGTTCCACGATTTCGAGATGTCGGCGATCTGAATCATAGAAGGGTCGAACTTACCTCCGGCTCCCATGCAGCTGACGATTCTCTGTTTGTTTTGAACCGCATAATAAAGAAGGAAAACCTTAGGTGCGAGTGTGTCGATAGCATCGACGACGAAATCGAATTTCTGTTCCATCAAGTCGATGATAGGCTGATCTTTGAGATATTGGTTTATCGGGATGACTTCCACATCAGGGTTGATGTCGCGTATTCTCTCCGCCATCACCTCCACCTTCGGACGACCGAGCGTGCTGTCTAAGGCGAGCAGCTGACGGTTTTTATTCGTGACGTTGACAGTGTCGCAATCCACTATCGTCATCTTTCCAATACCAGCGCGTGCTAACTGTTCAGCGGCATACGCCCCAACGCCGCCAAGACCTACAACCAAAACATGACTCGACGCCAATTTCCTAACGCCTTCTTCTCCAATTAGAAGCTGTGTCCTCGAATTCCAATTCATATATGTCCAAAAATTTTTACAAAGTTATCAAAAATATCTTTCCTTAAAATATCTGTCGCCACACCCGAAAGCAACGACGCTTTTTCATAAACCTCGACGATGCTTCTCTCAGCGACATCGGTCTCAAGAAATAATCTGTCTGACGGGATTATGTCCAAAAGTAGCTCAGCACGTTTCTCGTTCTTAAACAACACATCACCGAGAGAAAGATAAATTCCGTCATGTCTCAGAAGCTGCTCAGCCGAATGTTCGTTTCCGTTAAATCCGTGTATTATCCACGGTTGATTCGATTTAGTCTCTTTCCTTATAGATATAATATCGGGATAGGAACGTACGGCGTGAATTATCAAAGGTTTATGATATTGTTCCGAAAGCTCTATCTGCTTTATGAAGACCTCTCTCTGCAGCTCGAAATCAGAATCGCAGGCTCTGTCTAATCCGCATTCGCCTATGGCTTTTAGAATCTGAGAATCTGAAAACCTGAGTATCTGAGAAATATTTTGAATCTGAGAATCTGAGAATCTGAAAACCTGAGAGTTGTTTGTGCTATGAGCTATGGGCTGTGAGCTATGAGCTTTATAACTTTGCGACCCTACGTCCATGCGACCCTGAGACCTTTCAAATTCTGAGGTTTTCAGATTCTCAGTTTCCAAAAAGGGAGACTGTTGACCGTTGTCTGTTGACTGTTGTCCTTTCAAGTTCCACGGATGTATTCCAACACTATAGAAACGAGAAACATCGACATTGGCGATATTGTCAACATCGATGTTTCTTATGGAAATTATCTCCTTATCATCAATAGTATTATGAGTATGGATATTGACGTAAGGGAACATTTATTCTATGTCGATATTAGGTTGTATAACGATTTCCTTTGTATCTAAGTTGAATGCCATCAGGTTACCGAATCCGTCTTTATGTTTGTAATAGACTCCGTTATCGAGTGACAGGAAGTCGTAGTTATTGTTGCGGAACAATTCTATGAGCGACATTTCCACTGGCACGTGACCATGTATGACGGTCTTGCCGCCGGTCTTGGTTTTATCGACTTTAAAGTCTCTAACCCACATCATGCTTCTCTTATCTTCGAAGGGGTTATCGACGGTGAAGTTGAATCCGGCATGAACCAAGATATAATCATCGAGTTCGATATAGTATTCTGTTTTCTTAAGCCAATCGATATAGAACTTGTTTATGTCGCGTGGGCGTTTGGCATTGAAACTCGCGAGAGTTCTCTCGGCCCCGTTGCGTCGCCAATCTTTTTCCACGGGGCTGCGGAACAGAAATCGTTTCTGGTCTTCTTCCCAGGCTCTTAAGCAATAATCTTCGTGGTTGCCTCTGATGCAACGCACGTCGTATCCTGAACTCTGAAGGCTCATGATATAATCCAAGACGCCTTTGCTGTCAGGACCACGGTCGATATAATCTCCTAAGAAATAGACCGAGTCTGACTTCTGAAGTTCTATACGCTCCTCAAGCAAAGTCCTCAAGGTCCTGATATGACCATGAATATCCGGAACAACCCAACGATTTTTCATCACCAAACTGCTAAAAATTATTAATTGTTAATTGTTAATTGTTAACTGTTAATTGTTAATTATTTAGCTTTTCCCTGATTAGCTACGCTTTCCATCTTACGTTTTATTTCTTCTTGATCGCCGAGGAAGAAATGGTTCTGAAGTTTCATATTATCGTCGAACTCAAATACGTAAGGAACAGCAGTAGGAATGTTGAACTTGATAATCTCTTCGTTAGTCATTCCACGGAGTTCTTTAACGATGCCTCTCAACGAGTTACCGTGAGCTACCACCATCACCTGGTCGTGATTTTCGAAAGCCTTAAGGATTACGTCGTTATAGTAAGGCATAAGGCGTTCGATGGTATCTTTCAATGATTCTGTGAGAGGGATCTGTTCGTCGGTGAGTTCAGCGTAGCGAGCGTCCATTCTCGGGCTTTTAGGATCGTTCATCTCCAATGCTGGAGGTTGTACGTCGAAAGAACGACGCCAGATGAGAACTTGTTCGTCGCCGTATTTTGCCGCTGTGTCTGCCTTGTTCAAACCTTGGATTGCGCCGTAGCTCTTTTCATTCAATCTCCAGCTTTTCTGAACAGGAAGCCAATCCATATCCATAGCGTCGAGAACGTTGTTCAAAGTCTTGACAGCTCTTTTAAGATATGATGTGAAACACAATTCAGGTTTATAGTTTTCTTGCTTGAGAAGTTTGCCAGCCTCGAAAGCCTCTTCCAAACCCTTAGGGCTGAGGTCGACATCTGTCCAACCTGTGAAAAGATTCAGTTTGTTCCATTCGCTTTCTCCGTGACGTATCAAAATAAGTTTCTTCATTGCTCGTATGTTTAAGTTAAAATTATTAAGTTTAAAATTTGTTTCGAAATGCAAAGATAAATATTTTGCAAATATTATTTAATCAAAATGCCGACTTATTTTTTTTCTTTTTAACTTTGTGAAAATTTATTAAGAAATGAAAAAGTCACTCCTTCTTTTTGCGTTAATGTTATGTCTTACGGCTTTGTCGTGTCAGGAAATAGACCTTAACAATATTGAAATCCCGACTATTACGGATGAGCGCAGCGACAGGATCATCACGCATAAAGGTTTCACTCTTTCATATAATTACGACTGGAAGATTCCTAACTGGGTGGCGTACGAGTTAACCGACATCGAAGTTATGGGCGAGGTTCCACGCTACGATAAGTTCAAGCCCGATCCGATGGTGCCGCAAAACGTGTCGGCTACAACCAACGACTACAAACATTCCGGTTACGACAGAGGACATTTGGCACCTGCCGCCGACATGAAATGGGACGAACAGGCGATGCGTGAGTCGTTCTATCTCTCCAATATATGTCCGCAGAATCCTAATCTCAACGGCGGCGTATGGAAAGATTTAGAAGAACAGGTTCGCGACCTCGCCTCTCAGAAAGGAAGTATCTTCGTGGCGTGCGGACCGATAGTGACCGACGCTTCAACAACAATAGGAGAAAACAAAGTCGTCGTGCCACAGGCTTTTTTCAAAGTCTTGTTACAAGAAGAAGAAGACGGCAAGATTCACACCATTGGTTTCGTCTATGAAAACATAAGCGGAAGAAAACCGATGTCGACATACGCCATGACCATCGACGAAGTTGAAGAAATCACTGGCATCGACTTCTTCCCATCACTGCCGAATAAGATAGAGAAGAAAACAGAATCGGAAGTCGATTTCACGAAATGGACACTGTTTTAGAATTTTAGAATTCTGGAACTTTAGAACTTTAGAATTTTTGAATTTGAAAAATTGAGAAACTGAGATAAAATAAAAAGCACATTATATAAGTTATACAAAAAAATATAGTTATGAAGATATACAAGAATCTGATACCATTATTCTGCTTAATAATTTTTAACGTCATTGATGTTTTCGGGCAGGTTCCTATCGGACATTGGACTACTCACGCTCCCGGAGCTAAGGTTATCAATGTGGAGAAGATGCACGAGAAAGTCTTCGCCGCCACGCCTTACGAAATCATTTATTACAATACCGGTGACAACTCCATAAACAAACTGACGAAAGTCAACGGGTTGTCGGACTTCGGAGTGAGCGTGATGCGTTATAATCCCGCCACTGATCAAATCTTCGTCGGTTATACAAACGCCAATATCGACATCATCGACAAAAACGACAATGTCACTAACATCAACGACATAAAAATCAAAGACATCTTAGCCGACAAGCATATCAACGACGTTTATTTCATCGACGAACTCGCTTACGTCTGCTGCGGTTTCGGAATTGTCGTTGTCGACTTGGAGAGGATGGAAGTCAAAGACACATACATCATAGGCAGAGACGGATCGTATCTCAACGTCAACGACATCACTGTTTACGACGGCAAGTTCTATGCAGCGACGAGTTCAGGAGTTTATTATGCCGACTGCGACAACGAGAATCTCGCCGACTATTCTCAATGGAGACGCGACAACACCATGATTCATGTAAGCATCAATTATTCCGAGATTGAGACCTTCAACGATTATCTCATAGCCAATTATTCTGAAAACAAATACAACGCAGATACATTGTTTCTTTTTGACGGAGAAGGCTGGGATTATTTCCCTACAAACAGCTATTCCATCAAGAGAGACATCAAGGCGCAAGACGACAAACTACTCGTAACCGGACATTATTCGCTAAGAGTTCTTAATCGTAATCTAAGCATTAACACAGACTTTTACAACGACTTGGAACCTTTCGCCGCGACTTACGACAAAAAGGAGAACGTATATTGGATCGGTGACAGGAACAACAGTCTGATTAAAATGTATCCCGACAAGACACGAGAAGACATTATATTTAACGGACCTTACAACAACACAAATTTCGAAATCAAGGCGAAAGGCAATCAGTTGTGGGTCGCTGCCGGAGGATACACAAGTACGTGGGCGAAACGTTGGATGAGTGATGGCGTATATTATTACACCGACTACGAATGGACCAACATCAACAGACGCAACAATGAAGCTTTCGACACCATCAACGACTTCGTCACCATAGCTATTGACCCTATCGACGAATCAAAGGTTTATGTCGGCTCATATCACAAAGGTCTGCTTGAGTTCAACGATTTCGAGCTGAGAAAAATATACGACCATACAAACAGCAGTTTAGACTTCCTGACGGGTTACGATTACATCTACGTCACGGGACTCGATTTCGACAGCAAGAACAATCTCTGGGTCGCGAATCACGGAACAGACAAGATGTTGTCAGTAAAGACGACTAAAGATGATTGGTTCTCATACAACATAGGCAGCCACGACATAAGTCACCTCGTCGTTGATGAGAACGATTACAAGTGGATTCTCACCCGCAACGGCACTTTCATCGTCTTCAACGAGAACAAGACCATCTCAGATATGTCGGACGACAGATATAAGATAATCGGCAAGACTGCTGGTCAGGGAGGTCTGCATTCCGAAGCCACCTGCATGGCGTTAGACAGGAACGGCACGATGTGGGTCGGCACCAACGACGGTTTAGCTCTCTTCTACTCCACCTCCAAGATCTTCCAGCAAGGAGCCAACTACGACGCTTCAAGGATCTTAGTTCCTCGCAACGACGGAACAGGACAAGCCGACTATCTCCTCTCTGGTGAGTCGGTCCTCTCGATATGTGTCGACGACGCCAACAATCTCTGGGTCGGGACGAAGAACGGCGTGTTTTATATCTCCAACAACGGTCTCACAGAATATCATCATTTCACGGAGGAAAACAGTCCGCTCCTATCCAACACGGTACAAAGTATCGCCATCGATGAAGAAGGCAACGTATATTTCGCCACCGACAAAGGCATAATATCGTATAAAGGTATCGCCACCGAAAGCAAGAAGACCAATAGCGACGTGGTTGTATATCCGAACCCCGTACGTCAGGATTATTCCGGGCTGATAGGCATCAAGAACTTAGTCGCCAATTCATTGGTAAAGATTACAACCGTTGACGGATCTTTCGTGACGCATCTGTATTCGGAGGGCGGGCAGGCGGCGTGGGACCGCACCACCATCAACGGCGACAAGGTTGCTCCTGGTGTCTATCTCATCTTCGTCAGCGACGAAAGCGGCAAAGAGACTTTCGCAACAAAGATACTCATCATGTGATGGCAAAAGTTACTGTCAAGACGAGAGCTATAGTTCTACAGTCGATAAAATACGGCGACAGCAGTCTTGTCGTCAAGATGTTGACTGAAGAGATGGGCGTGCAGTCGTTCATGGTAAAAGGTGTTTTCGGCAAGAAGTCGAAGATGAAAGCTGCGCTCTTCCAGAATATGACGCTGCTCGAGATAGTGGCGGAGATTGGCGGCAGCAGCCTCGGTTTCATCAAGGAAATCTCGTTGGCACATTACTATAAGAACAACACCGTCGATTTCAAGAAGACTACGATCTTAATTTTTATCAGTGAACTACTTTCGAAGTCGATAGCGGAAAGCGAACCCGACACAGCACTATTCAACTATGTGTACGAATCTATGCTTTGGTTAGACGAAGTTGAATCAAGTTACGCCGACTTCCCCATAATATTCGCGATGCGTCTGAGTTTTTATTTAGGATTCTTCCCTAACATAGACACCTACACCGAAGGCTCGTGCTTTGACCTATTAGACGGTAACTTCAAAACATGGAATAACGACATCTACCAGATCGACGCAGAGTTAAGCGAGGCATTTTATTTTATGTGTCAACAGTCAATAGTCAGCAGACAACAGATCTTATCTTTCCCTTCTCAGGTTTTAAATTTTCTCCCGCAAAGACGCAAAGAATCGCAAATGATGTTCCTGTCTTCCAATGTTCGTCTTTGTTCACAGCCCACAGCCCTTTTTCAGGTTTTCAGATTCTCAGATTCTCAGATTCTAAAAACCCGTCGTCAGTTATTAGAGACGGTAGCTACATATTATAAGTTACATTCCGACAACATAAGAGAGATCAAGTCGTTAGAAGTTCTGAGAGAGATCATGGTTTGAAAAGATGAGGTGAAATTAGAGTCAGACCATCTCAATAATCTACCATACATTTTACAAATATAATTTTTTTCAATTTCAATCATCGACTATCAAAATCTTTCAATATCCAGTCGATGAAAGTCTCGAGACCTTTAGTACATCCTCTTTAATATGAGTGTAATCTTCTATGCTATTAGTATCCAAAGTACGTTCTTATCACGGGAAGTCGACAACCCACTCTCTGCACTTGTGCCTGTACAGCTGAGAACGACGATATTCTTAAGTTGTCATAATAAAATAATTTATGGGGACTTCTATAAATTCCCCGTTTAAATAAATTTTTACAATCATGTTAAAAACTTTTGCATGCTTTATGTTTCTCTTTGGAATCTTTTCGTCTTTCTCTCAATTACATAGCTCGCTATGCTCTTTCGAGAAAAACAAAAATCTTCTCAAAGATAAAATCATAAATCACTTGCAAAGCAATTTATAGAAGTCCCCTTATAGAAATCACCTATAGAATCTCATATTCAGCCCCGAACCATGCGTTGAGAGTGCCTTCCACCTTCATCATAATTTCGGGAGTGATTATAATATAGATTTATAAAGAAGAAGATTCTTTAAAACACTTCTATTTAGTAATTTTAAAACCTATTTTAAGTATCAGTTTCAGGGTCTCCAATGCGGTATTTCTGTCGTAGTCTTTTTCCACCTCAGGAAGTTCCTCGTATGGTACGAGGCAAGGATGCTGTTTCAGTTCATCGTTACGTTCTGCGCCGTATGACCAGCCCTGGGAGATACGGCTTTGCGCCCACACTTCATGAACGTTTTTCGCCAAAGCCTCCACGAGAGGATTCAGTGTTTCAGGCAGTTCTACCTTTGAAGTGTCGATTGGTTGCGGGATGTAGTTGTCTTTATTCATGATTTTTTTATTTAATAACAAAGTTAAGAGTTATATGTTGAGTAGAATCTATCATTTAATTAAGAAAATATTTCTCTTTTTCTTCTTCAGTAAGCTCAGCATTAGGACCGAGTATTTCAGACCATTTGTCGAGGATTTCGGAGAGAGGAGTGAATGGGAATATTCTGGGTTTACCCCAAGATGCCGTGACGACATATCTGCCGTCCGGACTGAAGACAGCCGGCACGACATAATATTCATGACTTAGTGTCTGCACACAGCCTCCCGTCTCTACTGACCAGATCTTCGACGTCTTATCATCAGATGCCGTAACGACATATCTGCCGTCACTACTGAAGACAGCCGACACGACATCTTCTTTATGACTTAGTGTCTGCAAAGAGTCTCCCGTCTCTACTGACCAGATCTTCGACGTATTATCAACAGATGCCGTAACGACATATCTGCCGTCACTACTGAAGACAGCGGAATTAACCAAAGACCCATGACTTAGTGTCTGCACACAGTCTCCCGTCTCTACTGACCAGATCTTCGACGTATTATCCCAAGATGCCGTAACGACATATCTGCCGTCACTACTGAAGATAGCGGAATTAACCCAAGACCCATGACTTAGTGTCTGCAAACAGTCTCCCGTCTCTACTGACCAGATCTTCGACGTATTATCCCAAGATGCCGTAACGACATATCTGCCGTCACTACTGAAGACAGCCGACACAACATAATCTTCATGACTTAGTGTCTGCAAACAGTCTCCCGTCTCTACTGACCAGATCTTCGACGTATTATCACCAGATACCGTAACGACATATCTGCCGTCACTACTGAAGACAGCGGAATTAACCCAAGACCCATGACTTAGTGTCTGCAAACAGTCTCCCGTCTCTACTGACCAGATCTTCGACGTATTATCCCAAGATGCCGTAACGACATATCTGCCGTCACTACTGAAGACAGCCGACACAACATAATCTTCATGACTTAGTGTCTGCAAACAGTCTCCCGTCTCTACTGACCAGATCTTCGACGTATTATCCCAAGATGCCGTAACGACATATCTGCCGTCACTACTGAAGACAGCCGACACAACATAATCTTCATGACTTAGTGTCTGCAAACAGTCTCCCGTCTCTACTGACCAGATCTTCGACGT
>SUWS01000027.1:30618-30954 GCA_015061365.1 Lentimicrobiaceae bacterium
ACGTATTATCCCAAGATGCCGTAACGACATATCTGCCGTCACTACTGAAGACAGCCGACACAACATAATCTTCATGACTTAGTGTCTGCAAACAGTCTCCCGTCTCTACTGACCAGATCTTCGACGTCTTATCATCAGATGCCGTAACGACATATCTGCCGTCACTACTGAAGACAGCCGACACGACATCATCTTTATGACTTAGTGTCTGCAAACAGTCTCCCGTCTCTACTGACCAGATCTTCGACGTCTTATCATCAGATGCCGTGACGACATATCTGCCGTCACTACTGAAGACAGCCGACACGACATCATCTTCATGACTTAGTGTCTGCA
>SUWS01000027.1:30964-35488 GCA_015061365.1 Lentimicrobiaceae bacterium
TGCAAACAGTCTCCCGTCTCTACTGACCAGATCTTCGACGTCTTATCATCAGATGCCGTGACGACATATCTGCCGTCACTACTGAAGACAGCCGACACGACATCATCTTCATGACTTAGTGTCTGCAAACAGTCTCCCGTCTCTACTGACCAGATCTTCGACGTCTTATCATCAGATGCCGTGACGACATATCTGCCGTCACTACTGAAGACAGCCGACACGACATCATCTTCATGACTTAGTGTCTGCACACAGTCTCCCGTCTCTACTGACCAGATCTTCGACGTATTATCAACAGATGCCGTAACGACATATCTGCCGTCACTACTGAAGATAGCCGACACGACACCTCCTTCATGACTTAGTGTCTGCACACAGTCTCCCGTCTCTACTGACCAGATCTTCGACGTCCTATCCCAAGATGCCGTAACGACATATCTGCCGTCACTACTGAAGACAGCCGACTCGACATCTCCTTCATGACTTAGTGCCTGCAAACAGTCTCCCGTCTCTACTGACCAGATCTTCGACGTATTATCCCAAGATGCCGTAACGACATATCTGCCGTCAGTACTGAAGACAGCCGACACGATACCGTCTTCATGAATAAAGCACTTTTCTGGAAGCTTATAATTGCAATCTATACATCTTATTGCATGCTCAAAGTCAGAGTTTTTCAAACTATATTTATTGTTTCTTCCAACATAATTCAGCAGTTTAATGCACATATACCTATCACCATTCTCCGCCAGCTTCTCAGCTTCTGCTGCAATGAATTTTGCTTGAGTGATCAAGAAATTCTTCTCATTCTTCTTCAAGCCAATTATTAGAATAACAAAAAGAAGTATTATAGATATCATAATAGAAAATATCGCCACATTCCTTCTCCTCTTCTTTCTCAGCTCTTTCTGTATGGCTTCTTCCTTGTGTTTCTTAACGACGTCAATCAATGAGTCGTGTACCAATTCGATATATTCAACGCCATTAACATTGCTTTTCTTTATCAGACGGTTTCTCAGCAAGGCATCTTTATATTTCTTATTGAATTTTATCTTCTCTAATGCTGAACAGTCGCTGGCAACTCTTACACGTTTATCCTTGTCAACCAACACTGAAGCTATGGTGTTACGCTCTTCTAAAGAGATGTTACATTCCTTTATCTTATCGTTATAGAAATTCTCTATACTATCAGCAATCAGACTGTCTGTGAGAACCTTATTACTATTCTGATATAAAGAAGTACACACTATTGACAATATCAAAGCAGGAATATATTGTTCATAGACATTGTTATCATCAGCTGTTCGATTGTCTTTATTTTTAAGTCTCAGAAGTACATCTTTAATGCTATCTCTTAATTCAGCATCAAAACCTTCATATTGTCGCATAACCTCATCGGCACCTTGTAAGGTAAGCGGTTTCAGACAGAAACGATTGTGTTTAAGGTCGGGGATGAAATAACGCTGCATACACCAATAGTCGAGCTCGCCTATATATTCTGTCCTGATAGAGAAAATTGCCTTGAAGTTTTTCTTAAGAGGAATATTAGGGAAGTCTAAGTCATCATGAGAATCGACTGTGGCATTAATGTCATCTAAGATATATTGCGGGCAATTGTCGCTGCTTATTTTCTCTAAAAAGGCAAAGAAACGCGATGTCCACGCATCCGATTTAGGATAATTTATAACCTCTTCAAACTGGTCAAAAATCAAGACTATGGTAAATGATATTCCATACAATGACAAGGTGTTGTTACGCAAAAACCACCATAAGTCATTGGAATATTTCTCGTTGAAAATAGAATCCGACTTAGGTACAAATGACAAATTTTGCTGTTCACTAACAGCTTCCATTATACGAGATTTAATCACCTCGTCGAATACAATATTGTTGTTATTATATTCTTCGTCTGTAAATGCTATCTTCACTGGAAAACAACGGTTAGTTCTCAGTCGCGGTGTGAGGCCTGCGTCGAGGAGCGAACTTTTTCCTTCACCCGACTCAGCATAGCAAAGCACATAATCTTTATTGCTAACCAAATCATAGAGATGTTCAATATCAGCGTCTCTTCCCTTGAATATGTCGGCATCAGATTCTGTGTATGCGTTAAATCCGAGAAATATCTCTTTTTTTATATGCTTCGATTCCATAAATATGTTCAATTAGTTTTCTTGATTATAGTTTCCCAATCTAAATTCATAAACGCTTCTCTATTGTTGACATCGAAGGCTATCATCTTTTTCTGGAAATAGAAGTGAGATTTTAATATACCCAATGCAGAAAGACCTTCAACTAATTTAGTATCTATTTCATTACCGTTAAAGTTTTGATTTGAGATGATAACCGGCAATGAATACGTATCTCTCGAGTCATTTTCCATGGTATTATAGAAGTCGTTTATCACGTTTGTCTCGATGGAAAGATTGCTTTCAGGGAGGAGGCTTTTCTTAATGAAAGATTCAGTTACTATAGGCATATAATATCTGCATTTAGGAACACTTTCTCTTATCTTGTTCATATAGTTCTCGCCTTCTATGATTCGGCTGCTGCCGTCTTCATCAAACCATGCATCGATATTTCTATCCGACAGTATTTCATAAATCATCTTGACGATTTCAAAATCTTCGCTGGCATACGAGATGAATACGTCAAATTTATCTTTCTTGGTTTTGTTATCTTTCTTAACAATAACAAGTTCTTTTTTCTTCTTTGTTATCTCCTCCAATATTTCTTTCAGGTCTTCATTGGATGCATAGTTGACATCTTGAAGGAAGGCATCGAAGCTATCTTCTACGTCGGCGTTATTTATCCAATATCCGTGTTCGCCTTCAGCCTCATGGTTGGAATAGATAGGATACCACAAAAATCTGAAGAGCCAGTCAGGCATGTTACAGCCGAGCACCATCATACGTTTCTTGGAATTTCTTATTGGATTGACGAGATTTTCAGCCATATAGTCTTTCTCATGAAGAGAATGCATGAAATCGAGCAGACGTCTCTCGTCATAGACCCAGTTATAGTTTTCCTTCGCTGTACCAAAAATATGATAGACATTTTTTCCTATAGGCAAAGGATTCCTGTTATTACCTTTAAGATTGTATGAAATAGTATTGTAGGACAGTTCATCAGAATTAAGGATGTTTTCTATAAATTTGAAACTTATTGTTGTAACTATCAAAGGAAACTGAAATGTCATAAGAAAACAACGAAGATAATCCTTCATGAATATCTCGTTGTTATTTTCAGCTTCGGCAATATATTTCTTGTACTTGTCGACATAGTTTTTACCTCTAGCATTGAAAAGTCTGTGCATCAACGACAATCCATAGAAGTCACTATTGATAATTGAGGAAATCTTCGACTCATCAAGATGTACGTCAGGGAAGTCATTTTGAAATCTATTCAGAAGATATTGTCTTATAGATATTTCCTTATCATCCGAATGACAACCTTTATAATAGAACATCTCCTCGCCTATCACAGGCACTATCTCGTCATAATGATCAAACAAACTGTCGATCATAATTTCTTTATCCAATCCTGATTCTTTATACATAACTTTCTCCTTTCCTCACTCAGTCAAACCGACAAAACCCACGACATCAACGTCTTTTATCTGTGGAATTATTACTTCTTTCAAGCTGCCTTCATCAAGACGCAGTATCTTCACAGAAGCTTTGTCGTTTGCTTTATATGCTGTTGAGAGATCTTTTAAATCCTTAATCTTCTTGCCGTCATATTCTCTGATGATGTCTCCTATCTTAAATATGGAATGTTCCGTAACATTTTGAAAAGCAAAGATGAGAACTCCGGCATAATCTAATTTCTCTTTTGCCATATCTTTATAAAAAGCTTTGGCAGATGCCACATAATCTTTGCTCTCGGGATGATATTTCTGATAAAGAGACAACTGCGAGATTATATCATCGCAAACTAATTCAGGAGTTATCCCTGATTTAAAGTCGATACCTTGTTCTATATTTTCTCTTTTGTTTTTCACGGTGAGCGACAGATAATTTCCCCAATGGGCAATCTTTCCCCACTGATACCATTGGTCGTCAGTTTCCAATATTGTGTTTTTTTGTTTAAACTCATTGTAAATATCATTCTCCATCTGCGCTAATTTACTATCCATATCATTTTGCATATCATCGAGTTTACTCTCAAGGTCATCCAATTCCGCTTCCTGTTTTTCCAAGAAACTTTCAAAACGCGACAGTTTCTCTTCCGTCAATGCTGTTTCAGTATTGATCATCTCTTCATAATATTCCTTGCTTTCTCCCAACTTATGCTGTTTAGGATAGTGATGCCAATGCGGCGACATCTGATGATACGTTACCAAAGCACTTTCAGGGAAAGCAGACAATTCTGCCAAGACAGCGAGATAATACGAATTGGTAGTATGGACGAATATATCTACCATCACAGTACCGATGCGTATGTTCAATGTTGTCGGATCCATTACGGCATTTCTCATCACGCCAATCTGGTCTATATAGTCATTGTAAATCATAGCAGAATAAG
>SUWS01000028.1 GCA_015061365.1 Lentimicrobiaceae bacterium
GGGCGTATCAGTATTAGCTAAAACACCCATTCGAGAGTTGCTCGCAAAAGACCAACCAATAATCGAAAACCAAAATGTCAAAGAACTAAAATTATTTTAATAAAAATTTATTGCATCAGTAGTAATTCATAATGCACAATCAAAATAATTATGCATTATGAATTATGAATTGTGAATTTATTCAACGATCATCTTCTTGATGATGTTCCCGTTTGATGTTTCAACATTAATGAAATATATTCCTGACTTATACTCGGAAACATTTATCTCAATTTCATTGGAATTCATTTCAATCTCATCTACTATCATTCCTAAAACATTATAAATTCTCACCGCTGACTGCTGACCGCTGACTACTGACAGCTTAACGAGGTTTTTTGCGGGATTGGGGTAAATGTTGATACTAACATCGGTATCTCCACTGATGTTGAGTTCCGCATCTATGGTCTTGACAACGCCTACAGATGATTTATCATCATATAAGGCTACAACTTCAACAACATAGAATCCCGCCTCTGACAATGGATGTTGGTATGACAACTCGCTGATGTTTTCCGCTACCAATTCATTATTGACATATATGTTATATCCGCTTGCGTTTTCATTCTGAGGAACCTCCCAAGAAATGACGAGATTGTTGCTGCCGTCTTCTTCTACCGTCATGTTCTGAACCGGATAGACGTGTCCTGTATATTCGTAGGCGAAGCGACTGTTAATTATTTCTTTGCTCTCAATGTCTTGTAACCATAAAGCCACTTCCAAGTCGTTGATGTCTTCAACATGAGTGGATGACATGTCGTAAGAAAATTCAAAACGTTTATATTCACCGGCGGTTATGTTCAAGTCGTTGCCTTCGGCGTTATCTAACATTTTCATCATGATGTGATGGAATTCTGTCTCGCCATTGCTGCTGACGTTTTCAGTAGTAGTTTTCTCGTTGACCGAAATAAAAGCTTTCATGTTATTCATATCGATATACGACATGAAGTCGGCGGTTATGTTTATGGTGTTGCCATCCATATCGAAAGAACCTCTTATGTTAGCTATTGCAGGAGTTTCAAGCTTTGCTTCCAACTCTTCTTGTTCTATGGCGTAAGAGATGTCGAAAATGCCGTCGAAGAAGATTTTAGGGACGCCGTTTACACCGTAGAACGACTTTCTTACACCTGCTTCACTTGTATAATAAGGATCGCCGGTGCCAGGGAAGTTTAAAGGATATTTCACGTAGGTGAACTTGCCTACGTTGTCGTTGGTGAACTCTTCCATAATGGCGTTTACCTCAACGCAAGGACCGCAGCTCGAACTGGAGAAATGCTCAATCATAGGGATTTTTTGTGTGATACCAATTACAGCAATAATATCTTTCTCAGCATGGTTGTTACTTTGGTTTTCGTCGCTGATGCCGTTGACGGATGTGACTTCAACTTCGAGTTGATGACTGCCTAATTCCATCGAATGCTTTGTTTCGAAGATAAAACTCTCGCTCTCCATCGTTGGAATATTGGTGTTGAAAGTCTCGGTGACAGTCTCGCCATCTATTGTGTAGGAAGCTGTGAAAGTCTCGATATTGTTGGAACCTGTATTTTGCAAGGTGAATGAGATTTCATTTTCGCCGAAGATAGCATATTCGTAATTGTTGATACCGATGAGATTAGCATCGACCTGATTGTAACTTATTATCGAGATGTCGTCGAAATACCAGAAATTGATGTTGTATGTGGTGCCTTCGAAGTATAAGCATAACATGACGTTGTCTTTTCCCATATCGACGGAGCTGAAAGTATCCTCGACTATATATTCTCCCGATTCGTAGTATGTCTTGCTCCAGGCGGTGTTCCATGTGCTGCCGTTGTCTGATGAGGTAGCGAATCCTATTGTAGCGCAGTCTTCATATACGTAAACGTCGTGTTTGAACGACAATGTCGCAGATTCGATTCCTGCGAAATTTATCGGTGTCATATATACTACGCGAGTGATGCCTTCGAATACAGGTGTCCATGCCAATTGCAATTCATTTGGTAATCCGCCCGCATTGTTAGAGGTACCTAATGACCAGTTGGCTGCACCGTCGTCAGTCATCGACCAACCGCTTAAAATATCGGAATCAAATGATTCTTGAAAGATTACGTTTCCGCTTTGTGACATCAAACATAAAGATGCCGTAAAAAACAAGATAAATAATAATGACTTTTTCATGGTTTGTTTATTATGAATATTGAAATGCAAATGTAATCTTTTTATGTTAATTGAAAATAATTAATTTTCGATAAACCATTCATCTTTGAAGTTGACGAGATATATTTTATCGGAAGCACGTGTCAGTGCTGTATAAAGCCATCGCATATCACCGAGTTCCAATGAGGTTTCTTCCGGGAGATATGGTGCCTCAACAAATACGTTGTTCCATTGTCCGCCCTGTGTCTTGTGGCATGTAAGCGCATAACCATATTTCACTTGCAAAGCATTGAAATACGGATTGTTTTTCATCATCTTTCTTCGGTCTGCCGCACGTGGTATCTCCATATAGTCTTCTTCCACGGCTTGATACAATCGTTTCGACTCTTCAGGAGAGAGGGCTGCGGCGTCGCTGTGTAATGTTTCCATCAGTATCTTCACCGAAAGACAAGGCTGACTTTCATAATCCAACATCTTTATTTCGACATCTGCGAAGTGAAAACCATACATCTCTTCAATCTTGTTAATCTTCATCACCTCAATCATGTCGCCGTTAGCGATGAAATTATTTTTCTGAATCTGAGAAACTGAGAAACTGAGAAACTGAGAATTTTGTGATGATTGTTGATTGTTGTCTGTTGTTTGTCGATCATCAACCCAGAAATAATTATTCTTGACGACCATCAGTTTTTCGCCAGCCGACAGTTCTCCCTCTTCTTGAAGCACTCTGCTTCTGATTGCTTGGTTGAACATATTAGCTCGTTTGTTGGAACGGCATACTACTACTGCGTCGTTGCTGCTTTGTTTGTCACCGAAACTCTGCCACAAAAGTTCCTCAAAAGTCATCGGGTCAATCTTCTCGATGTCATTGAAATTATTGATGTCTAATATAGGTAACTGATAGCTTACTGTTGACTGTTGACTGTTGACTGTTGACATTAGATTCCGTAGGTTTGTTGCGTTATGTAAGATTCCGGAGTCTAACGCCTGACGCATTACTTCTTTCATTTCGTAGGTTGCTATTGTGAGGCTGAAGCTATTACGTAAAATGTCGAAGTCCATGGCGGGACTGATTTCTAATCCTACGGGAGGGAGCTGTGCGGTGTCGCCTATTAGTAAGAGTTTGCAGTTGTTGCCGCTGAAGACGTAATTTATGAGGTCGTCCAATAGAGAGTTTGACCAAGAAAAACCGTCGCTTTGATCTGAGATCATGGAGCATTCGTCGACGATGAAGATAGTGTTCTTAGCTTTGTTTTCGGCGCGTGTCATGCGGAAATCACCGTTCGCTACTTGTTGATATCGATATAGTTTGCGATGCAGGGTAGAAGCAGTCGTTCCTGTATACCTGCTCATTACCTTGGCGGCGCGACCAGTAGGAGCGAGGAGCTGATAGTTCATTCCGATTTGCGGTAATGTTTTTACTAATGTCGATACGAGAGTTGTTTTGCCTGTTCCGGCATAACCTCTTAGCAGATATACAGGTCTCTCTTTTTGTGACAATAGGAATGCCGATAAATGTGACATCACCGTAGCCTGACCGTCGGTAGGTGTGAATCCGAAATTCGCCATGAGCAAATTGAAGAGAGATGTTCTGTCCATAATATGATAACATTAGAATGGATAGCCGATGCCGAAACAAAGAATAAAGTCTTTGAACTGTAACTTGTTGATTCTCCATCTTTTGCCTTCAGGATAGATAGGGTTGACGATTGGAGCGGCGGCGTCGACACGAACGAGTAAGAATGATCCGATGTCTAAACGGAGACCGATACCGGCGTCGACGGCAAGTTGTTTGTAGAAACTATTGAACTTGAACTGTCCTCCTTTGAAAGTTTCGTTTTCTCTCATGGTCCATATATTTCCTACGTCGATGAAAATTGCGCCTTTGAGGAAACTTTGTATAGTATGACGATATTCTAAGTTCATCTCCAATTGGATGTCACCGATACATTCTATATTGATGCTTTCGGAGTTGTTGTATGTTCCAGGACCTAACTCTCTGAAGTGCCATCCTCTCATCCCGTTAGGACCACCCGCATAGAAACTCTTTTCAAAAGGCATTTCATTGGAGTTGCCGTAGGGAATACCTACGCCAAACATGAAACGAGTGGCTATCTGATTGTCTTTATATACATACCTGTAATATCTGAAGTCGAAAGAGAAACGTATGAACTGGGAATATCTGATACCGAAAATTTCATGATAGTTGTCTACAGTCTTCACTAACGATGTGTTGTTCAATGCGGAGATGAGATTGCCGCTCGTTTGTATATTGGCTTTGATATAGTAGAAGTCGTAGAGCGAGTTGATACCTTGGTTGGTGAAGATATAACTGTAATCGAGACCGAATATCAAGTGGTTGGTATACTGGTCCTTGATGCGTTGGTTTGTTTCCTGTTCCAAGATAGCATTGAATGACGGTGTCGGGTCTACCTTGACGCTGTTGATGGTAACCGGCGTGAAAATATGTTGTACGTATTTGTTCACTATCCAGTTGTAACCGAATGTCAAAAGCATAGTCTGTCGCTGGTATATAGGTCTTGATTGATAATTGTAACCTAATGTCAGCGTAGTTCTCGGTACTTGCCCTATTTTTAATCTGTTAAATTTGTGGAGTAATAATGGACGAGGAAAGAAGATACTGATCTCTGTGCCGAATTCATGTGTGTTGAAGATGCTTATCTCATCATTTTCATCATTATATCGCTGACGCTGTAAACCTCCTCTGATATTTATGTTGAAAATTTCAGAACCTTTGATGAAATTCTTGTTACGATATGTTAGACTGGTTGCGATACCTGGTTCACCTCCAGCTAATGTTCCTTCAATCTGCAAGTTGTAATAGTTGGCTTTCGCTCTGTTAAGCAAAATGTTACAATTCAGAAGATTGACGCTGTCGTTGGAATTATCATCAACTTGAAAGTCTATGTTGTTCATGTTGAAAATTTTCAGGTTGCTGAGAGATTTATATGTCTGCGAAACGGAATTGGTATTGTATAACATTCCGCTTCTGATCTGCACCATGTTCTCAAATGTATTGAATCTTATTTTGGGGTCGCCGGTGTATATGAATTTGTATGTCTCATTACCTAATCGTTTGCCGATATTGAATGTGTATGAAGTGGTGTCAGGAATATGATTGTTACTTGGAATGCCCTTGGGATATATGAATATATTGTTGACGTAATATTGTTTGTGTCTTTCAGTTGCCTGTGTGACTGGATCCGTGGCATTGTCGATTCTGATGTTGATATTCGCTTTATGAACTAGGAAATTGGTGTCTACTTCCGCATAGATATAGTCTTTTGTGAAAAAATAATATCCGTTGTTTTTCAGATGCTCTGTGATCATGTCGCGCTCGTCGTCCAAATCAAAAGCGTTGTAAATATTGCCAGATTGTACAGGCAGTTGTGCTTGTATCTCTTTAACATATTCGGCTATCGTACTGTCTTTTATGTTAAATGTAATCTGATCAATGATATATGGCTGCGACGGATATATTCTATAGATGAGTTTTATTATGCCTCTCTTGTTTTTTGATTCAACATATATTTTCGAGTTGAAATATCCTATGTTGTTGAGATAGCTCTCAATCTGCATCATCGACTTGTTTTGTAACTCGTTGTCATAATACGTAGGTTTCCTGCCGATAGATCTGTTAATCAGGTTTATGAATTTGTTGTTGGGGTCGTCGTCGGTTTTATAGTACACCCAAGTGAGAGGATAAAAACCTAATATGATTTTTTTGTTCTCACCTTGTATTATTTGCTTGGAGATCTCTGACGACTTGAAAATGGCGTCTTTTGACATTATCTCGATCTTGTTTTTTTTCATTATCATCTCACCTTCAGGTATGTGCTTCCTGATAGAACAAGACATAAGAAACAACATCGTTAAAACTAATAATATGATATGTGCAAAAAAACGCCTCATCGAAATTATTTTATTTCACAAAGATAATATTAAAAATTAAAACTCAAAATTACGAACTATAAATTATGAATTATAAATTATAAATTATAAATTATAAATTATGAATTATGAATTATGAATTATGAATTATCTTATACCACTTCCGCGACTGTGAAATTGCTTCCTCCAACAAAAACCAAGTCTCCTTCTTTGGCGTTGTCGCAGGCTGATTGATAGGCTCGCTTTACTGATTCGTATACTTCGCCTTTCAATCCGCACTTTCTCGCTTTCTCGGCTAAGATGTTAGCATCCAATCCTCTCGGAATATCAGCCTTGCAGAAATAATATTCCGCATATTTCGGAAGTAACTCTAAAATACCGTCGATGTCTTTGTCGTTAACGACACTGAGTACGAAATGCAGATTCTCAAACTTGGTATTCTTCAATTGTCTTATAACTTCATTTATACCGGCGACGTTGTGTCCGGTGTCGGCTATCGCCAAAGGTTTCTTATTGACTATCTGCCATCTTCCCATCAGACCTGTGTTGGCGACGACATTCTTCAATCCGTTATGGATGTGTTCGTCGTTTAGTCTGAATTTGTCTTTTAATAAATCTATGGCGCATATTACTGTCGCGAGATTTTTCTTCTGATAGTCGCCGAGCAACGGGAAATACAGGTTCTTGAGATAAGGTGTTTTTTCTGTTGTCTTTACAAATATATCGATATTATTATATTCTGATGAGTCGGAATCGTTGATACGGCATTCGAATATTTGGTCGGCGAAATATATTGGAGAATTCTTTTCTTTTGCTGTTTCTATGAAGACATCTTCGCTGCCTTTTTGAGTCTCACCGATCACGACAGGAACGCCTGATTTTATGATACCTGCTTTCTCAGCTGCGATTTTTTCTTCGGTGTCGCCCAAGAATTTGACGTGGTCTAAGGATATGTTTGTTATGATGCTGAGTTCAGGATTGATGACGTTGGTCGAATCCAATCGTCCGCCCATTCCGACTTCAATGATGGCTATGTCTACTTTCTCCCTGCTGAAATATTCGAAAGCCATGGCTACCGTCATCTCGAAGAATGAGAGCTCAAGTTCTTCCAATTTGTCTTTATGTCTTTCAATGAATGAGACGACATCGTTTTCCGGGATCATCTCTCCATTGATACGGATACGTTCCCTGAAGTCGCGCAGGTGAGGTGAGGTGTAGAGACCTGTTTTGTAGCCTGCTTCTTGAAATACGGAGGCGAGTGAATGAGATGTGCTGCCCTTGCCGTTGGTGCCGGCTACGTGTACCGACTTGAAATTGTCTTGTGGGTTGTTTAAATAATTTAAGATTTCTATTGTGGTGTTGAGATCGGCTTTATATGCTGCCGCTCCTATGCGTTGATACATCGGAAGTTTGTTGAACATCCAATTTAAAGTTTCATTGTAATTCATGATGTTTTTGTTTTATTGTCTCATTATAAATGTGTATGTTATCGTTCCTCTTTGCAGGTCTGCTGCTTTTTCATCTTTGTTGAAGATGGAGTTATAAGCTGCTCTCTTCGCCGATTCGAGCATGTTGGAATCTGTCACTGTAGTGCCTTTTCCTATTTCAGTTCGTTGTACTCTGCCTTCTTTGTCGACCCAGATGTCGACGACGACCTTGCCTTCTTCCTTGAAGTCGCGGCTTGGTGTGGAGATGCTTTTCGCGCCTCTGCCTCCTAAGTCGTAGGCCGGACCTCCGCCGCTCCCGCCATGACCATCGTATCTGTCGATGTCTTTCAAACTGTTAGGATTGCCTTTGTCGCCAATGTTGTCAATGATACTGTCGGAGGTGTCATCTTTTACCTTAGGCGCATGAAATAATGCCCTTTGATTTACGACAGGTTTCTCTTCTTCGATCTCTTCAACGACTTCCTCTTCAACTTCTTCAACTTCTTCGACAATCTCTTCTTCAATTTCAGGGACATCCTCATCTTCACTCAAAATATCTTCCTCGATTTCATCTGTTTCCTCAACGACTTCTTTCACCGATGTTTCCTCAACCTGTTGGTATGACGTCTCGTTTACGTGGGCATACATCCCCATATCAACTTCAACGCCCGCCTCGCCTGGAAGTGGCAGCGGTGTCGTGAAACATAATGTCAGCAGCAGAACAAGTGCCACCGCATGAAATACGGTAGTGACTACTATACCAACAATTCTATTTTTGTCTTTGTTCGTCATTTCTTGTTAGATGTCGCTAATAATACCTTGTGTTTGTTGTCAGTCTCCTTGTTAATCTCGTTCACCGCATCGATTATGTTTACAATATATTGAACGGCGACGGTTTTATCTGAACGTATCACCACAGTGCCTTCAATTTCGCCGTTTAATGCCGCATGAATCTCTCTTTGCAAGAAATCCTCGCTTATAGGATTTTCTTCCAAATAATACTGATTGTTCTCATCTACGTAAACCGTGATGGTTTGCTTCGACATCGTCTTGCTATTACTCGACGGTAACAATAACTTGATGGCGTTCGGCGCAACCAATGTTGAAGTCAGCATGAAGAAAATCAACAGAAGAAAAACCAAATCCGACATCGACGACGAATTGAAATCTATCTTTCTTTTATTTCTTGATTTTATAGCCATAACTTATTTAGTTTACAATTTACAGTTTACAATTTACAGTTGTTATTATGTTCATTAATTGTTAATTGTCAATTGTTAATTGTTAATTGTTAATTGTCAATTGAATCACGCTGGTTCGTTTAAAACGTCCATAAATTCAATGCTCTTACTTTCGAGGAGATTTACCACGTTATCAATCTTCGATACGATGACGTTGTAGAATATATAGGCTATGATACCGACAATAAGACCTCCCACCGTTGTCACCATAGCTTGATATATACCTGTCGAAAGTAGCTCGATGTCAATATTGTTACCAGCCATCGACATATCGTAGAAAGCTCGTATCATGCCTGTTACGGTTCCGAGGAAACCGAGCATAGGCGCAGCGCCTGAGATCATTCCTATCAAAGCAACGCCTTTTTCTAACTTGCTTACTTCCAAGTTACCTACATTTTCTATGGCGGTCTGGATGTCGTTGAGTGGCTTGCCGATGCGCGACAGCCCTTTTTCAATCATGCGAGAGATGGAGGTGTCGGTTTGTTTGCATAATTCTTTGGCTTCGTTTAATTTTCCTTCAATCATATAATTGCGGATCATATTCATAAAGTTGTCGTCTTTCTTCGCTGCCTTGTTGATGGTGATGTATCGCTCCGTAAAGATGTAGACTGCGATTATTGAAAAGATGGCGAGAACAATCATAATCCATCCGCCTTCTTTGGCTAAAGCCCATAACGATAATTTAATCTCTTCTGCCTCAGGAGAAGTGATAAGGTCGTTGCTGACCTGAAGAATGATACTTAATAAATTCATTTTGTCTTTTTATTTAATTTTCAATTTCTTAAGACGCACCAATTACATCGTGTTTATTTTCAATGGTGTAATATGTCACGTCTCTACATTAATTTTCAATTTTCAACTTTCAATTTTCAATTTGTCAGACGCACCAATTACATATTGTTTATTTTCAATGGTGTAATATGTCACGTCTCTACATTAATTTTCAATTTTCAATTTTCAACTTTCAATTTCTTAAGACGCACCAATTACATATTGTTTATTTTCAATGGTGTAATATGTCACGTCTCTACATTAATTTTCAATTTTCAACTTTCAATTTTCAATTTGTCAGACGCACCAATTACATATTGTTTATTTTCAAAGGTGTAATATGTCACGTCTCTACATTAATTTTCAACTTTCAATTTTCAATTTCTTAAGACGCACCAATTACATATTGTTTATTTTCAATGGTGTAATATGTCACGTCTCTATATTAATTTTTAATTTTCAACTTTCAACTTTCAATTTTCAATTCTACTTGGTATGTCTTTCCACTTGAACTGTCAGAACTTGCTCCGGTTACCGATGACAGCACATTGATTTTTCCCTCCATTTTAAGTACGCCCAAGAATGCGAATATCAAGGCTTCTTTAAAGTCTGTTATCATAACGTCGGGAATTACGATTTCGTGTTTGCTTAAGGAGCATATTCTTTCTATAAGGAAGTTGTTTTTTGCACCGCCGCCTGTTACGAGCATCTTCGACTTCTCTAAATTGTCTGTAGATTTAACAATCTGATGAGCTATATGTTCGGTCGCGGTGGCTAACAAATCGTTAACGGATAATGATGATTCATCGATAATTTTATGCTGTACGTTTTCGAAGAACTCGCGTCCCAACGACTTAGGTGCGTCTTGTTTATAATATGCGTTGTCGTTCAAGATGTCGAATAGTTCCTTGTCGACTTTACCTTGTTTCGCGAATTGTCCGTTGTTGTCGTAATCGTAACCTAATTTATTGGCGAGATAGTTGAGCAGTTGGTTAGCCATGCAGATGTCGTAAGCTATACGTCTGCCGTTCATCTCATACGAGACGTTAGCAATTCCGCCAATGTTAAGGCATATTGGAAATTCGGCGAAAAGATGTCTGTCGCCTATTGGCACTAAAGGTGCGCCTTGTCCGCCTTTACTAACATCTTCAGAACGGAAGTCGTTGATGGTCATAATCCCTGTGGCGTTTGCTATCTCTTGTCCGTCGCCGATCTGTAGGGTGAATCCTTCTTCAGGACGATGGAAAATTGTATGTCCGTGAGATGCTATGAGTTTTGGCTCTAACTCGTATTTCTCAATGAAACGTTTGGTGATAGTTCCTAAATATCTTCCGTATTCTTTGTCGAGATCTGCAAGTTCTTCTTTGCTTTTGTTGAAAGCTTCTGAGAGCTGTTCTTTCCAATATGAGGGATAGGGGATGTTACCGGCTTCTACAATCTGGAAAAACCATCTCTTATTGTCGTGACTGAAATTGACGTAAGCGATATCGACACCATCAAGCGAACTTCCCGACATCAATCCTATTACTTTAAAATCTCTCATAGTTACAATATGTTAGCGAGTTTTTCCAAATGTGTGCTGTTTGAGCCTTTAATTAAAATCCTCTTTCCGACGATGCCGTTTTGATTTATATGATCGATGAGTTCTTCTACGTTGTTGAAGTTTATATAATCAGTGCCGTGCGAAACTTTCTTGAATTCCTCGCCGACGAGTATAACATTGTCGAAGTTTAATTCTTTAAGGAGGTTTATTATGTGACGATGTTCGTTCTCCGATTCGCATCCGAGTTCTTTCATATCGCCTAATATTAATAAGGTGTTGTCGTCAGCTATATTCTTGAAGTTTGTTATGGAATGATGCATACTGCTCGGATTGGCGTTGTATGCATCCATCACGATTTCGTTTTTCTCACTTCTGATGAATTGCGAGCGGTTGTTGGATGGAACATAATTCTCTAATGCTTCCATTATGAGATTCTCTTCTACGCCGAAATAAGTTCCGACAGCGATTGCCGCCATGACGTTCTCATAATTATAGTCGCCGACTAAATGTGTCTTGATATTGTTATTGTTCCAATCGATTTCCAAAAAAGGACTTGTATGATCTGTTGTCCGTTGTCTGTTGTCTGTTGTCTTATAAACTATTCTGTCCATTCCGTCTGAAAGTTTCATCAATAGTTCATTATTACCGTTGACAAAAACTTTAGTCTTTAGACTTTCGCCTTTCGTCCTTAAATATTGGTACAGCTCGTTTTTTGTCTTTATAACACCGTCGAAACTGCCGAAACCTTCGATATGCGCTTTGCCGATATTCGTTATTATGCCGTAATCAGGTTGAGCTATTTCACATAGTTGAGCTATTTCGCCAGGATGGTTTGCGCCCATTTCAACAACGGCGAGTTCTGTTTCTGGTTTGATTCGTAATAATGTCAATGGGACACCGAGGTGATTGTTGAAATTACCTTGTGTATATATGATGTTGTATTTTTTCGACAACGTTGTCGCTACCAATTCTTTTGTAGTTGTTTTTCCATTAGTTCCAGTAATTCCTATTATAGGAATATTGCATCTTTCGCGATGAAGTCTTGCGAGATGTTGTAATGTTGTCAGACTATTCTCTACGATGAACAGACGTTCGTGTGCTGGCAGGTCTTTTCTGTCGGCGATGACGCATGCGGCTTTTCCTTCAATAGCCACCTGATAAGCGAAGTCGTTGCCGTCGAAGCGTTCACCTTTGAGTGCGACGAATACACATCCCTCATCGATTTTTCTGCTGTCGGTGGAGATGATGTTCCTCTTGGAATAATACTGGTATATTCTTTCTAATGTTTTCATATAAAAACTAAAAAAAGCCGTCAACTGAAGAAGACGGCTTATAATTTTATGGTTTAAATTACTGAGCCAATGCGCTGCCTATTTTACTCATGGCGCATCTGAAACCTACTGTTGACGAGCTTTCGTCTTCGTTCATGAAACGACGTACAGAAGGACTTAGGTAATAAGGTCCGTCAGCCCATGATCCGCCTTTGTAAACGCGCGACTTGTCGGAGATAAGAGTTGTTACTCCATAGTCATACATCTGTGAAGTATATTCTTCTTGGTTGATGTCTTCGTTATTCCAATCTGTTTGTATTGTCGATTTGTAATCGCCGTCATTATGGTTCAGACTATACACTACAGTTGTATCTTGTGTGTGTACGTTTCCGCGGTAAGGGTTGTGGTCGCTGAAGTCTTCGTATGAAAGAGGACGATAGACATCGAGAACCCATTCTGATACGTTACCTGCCATGTTGTATAATCCGTAATCGTTTGGCCAGTATGACACCACTGGTGCTGGGAATGCGGCTCCATCGTTAAGATTACCGGCTATACCCATATAGTCGCCTTTACCTCTTTTGAAGTTAGCTACGAAACTTCCACCGTAACCTTTTTCGTCAGTTCTCATGCCGTCGGTATTCCAAGGGTAAGCTCTGCGTTCGCTTATACGCTCGTTGCTTGTGTTACCTATAAGACCTAAGGCTGCATATTCCCATTCTGCCTCGGTGGGGAGTCTGTACTTAGGAAGCATGATGCCGTCTTCCATCTTGACGTTCTTTGTCTCGTTTGAACCATTATTGCTGATAACAGGTGAGGTGTATTGTCCAGACAAATAAGCTTCCGTAGTGAAATGGTTGTCTTTAGTTTGTTCTGTATTATAACTCAATGCTCCGGCTTCTACCAACAGCATTTCGTTAACTCTGTCTGAACGCCATAAGGCATAATCGTTGGCTTGTAACCATGAAACACCGACGACAGGGTAGTCTCTATAGGCAGGATGACGGAAATATATCTCTACCATCGGCTCGTTGTATGATAATGAGCCACGCCATACCGTAGTGTCAGGCAAAGCTTTAGAAACCATTTCCGGATACTCAGACCCGTAAACTCTCGTCAGCCAGTGGATGTATTCCAAATAATCAAGGTTGCTGACTTCTGACTGATCCATATAGAATGAAGAAACTGTCACCTGGCGAGGGGCGTTGTTCCATTCGTGGTATACATTCTCTACCGTAGCACCCATGGTAAACGAACCGCCTTCAATAGGTACAAGTCCCGGACCTGTAATCTGTTCGGCTGATTCAACAACATTAAAACCTCCGTTTGACGGATCATTGTAACTCCAACCTGTAGTGTTCGACACTTGCTTGTTGCTCTTGAAACACGATACTAACAACAAACTTACAGGTAAGATCGAAAGTAATAACTTAATACTAAATTTTCTACGCATTATCTTTTTATTTTAACCTTTTTCTAAACTACGAAAATATCGTTTTATTGTATCTGAAAGTAATATTTCGGTATAAAAAATCAATTTGCAAATTTATGGATTTTTTTGCTCTTATCCTACAGATTTATTAAACATAAAATATTTTTTTTGAACTGCTTTTTCAACAATAAAAAATGTGTATCTTCGTTACGGAATTAATAATGTTATTTTCTTACTTTTCAAAAATATACTATGAATATAACTCTTTATAAGACAAAATATTTTGTTTTGATACTTTTCTTTTTGATGAGTATTGATATGTTGGCTCAGACTTTAGAAAACTCGTATGTGGAGAATTCCATGCTCGCTTCGGGTAAGTGGTATAAGTTCGCTATCTCGTCGACGGGTATGCATAAGTTGACATATTCTGACATTCACGAAGCGATGGGACAAAATGTCGCTTCTATCGACCCTCGCAATATCAGGATTTTCCATAATGGCGGAGGTACGTTACCTTTAATTAATAACGAAACGCGTCATCAGGATCTGGTGGAGATACCGATATATGTTCATGGGGAAAGTGATGGAACGTTCAATGAAAATGACTATATCGTCTTTTATGCGAGAGGTCCGGTGACTTGGTCATATAAAAACAATGCTTACGAAAGAAACCTTAATCCTTATTCTGATTATTCATACATATTTTTGACTGCTGATTCTGGTGAAGGCAAACGCATACAAATCGAAGATGAGGTTTTGGGTGATGCTGATGTCGCCGTGACATCATTTCTTGATTATAGGCATGTGGAAGAAGATACATATAATCTCAACAACATGGGCGCTACATGGTATTTCAATAAGTTTGATGCAACAACTACGTCATCGTTTTCTTTCAACTTCCCGAATCTCATCAAGGATAGAAATTGCATCCTCAAATCAGAGTCGGCATCACGCAATACCGCATCATCGGCATCATTAAGATATAAGGCTAACGGATCTTTGATTAGTACGGTTAGTTTTAACAAAATTTCAGATAATGGTACATACGCCCGTGAAGGCAATACAGGTGATGTGACTTTTAATTCCGCTAACGACCAGATTACAATATCGTTGGAATATGTCAAGTCGGCGACTTCTTCAGAGGCGTGGCTCGATTATATCACTATCAACGCATGGCGCGAACTTCGTCTCAGCGGAGATATGATGCGCTTCAGTAATCCGGAGTGTGACGATGTTACAAAGGTGTATCGTTATGAGTTGAAAAACGCTCCGTCTTCGTTACAGATATGGAACGTGACAAATCCTGTAGAACCGAAGATAATGCCGCTGAAAATCAATTCCAATGTAGCGTCGTTCCATGTAAGAGGCGACGTGGATAATGAGTTTATAGCTTTTAACGGGAATGGTTTCTATAACGCGGATTTCGTTTCTTATGTCAACAACCAGAATCTTCATTCAGTCTACGATTTCGACTATCTTATCATCGTTCATCCTGACTTTTATTCGCAAGCGGAACGACTTAAAGAACTCCACGCGTATTACGATAATCTGTCGATAGAGATCGTCACTCCGCAAAAAATTTACAACGAGTTTTCTTGCGGTGCTCTCGACGTGACAGCAATACGTGACTATATTAAGATGGTGTACGACAAGTCGGATGAACGGCTGAAATATGTGCTTCTGTTCGGTGACGCTTCTTACGACTTCAGAAACAAAAGCGGCAATGTATGCCTCATACCTTCATACCAGTCTGAACATTCCATATCGCACCACTCTAATGTAATTGACGATTTTTACGCTTGTATGGATGCAACTGAAGGCGATATGTCTGAATCTAATAACCGTGTTGACATCGCAGTGGGAAGATTCCCAGTCAATACCTTGGAAGAGGCTATTACTGTTGTCGATAAGGTCGAGACTTTTATGAGTAAAGATGAGGAGTGCATGGGAACTTGGCGTAAACATATTACTTTCGTCGCTGATGATGATAATAATACATTCGCTAATCATGCCGAGCAGTTAGAAGAAATTATTAGAGAGAATATCGGTGATGATATTATCGTTGACAAAATTTATTTGGATGCCTATCCGCAGGTTGCTACATCGAGTGGACAGCGGTCTCCTGAATGTAACGCGGCCATAACCAATAGAATTGAACTCGGAACTTCAATAGTTAATTACATAGGCCATGCCGGAGAAGTGGGATGGGCTGACGAGAGAATATTGATGAACGAAGATATTCACGCGTTACGTAACTCTCCGAAACTACACCTCATGACGACGGCGTCTTGCGAGTTCAGTCGCTTTGACGATCATACACGAACTTCCTCGGGAGAATATGTCTTCCTTAATAAATATGGAGGTGCAATTGCTATGGTGACAGCAGCGAGGGTGACATACGGTTCGAATAATCAGAACCTTTTCAGAAGATTTTATGAACGTATGTTTGATATGGAGGACGGAGAATATCCGACGATGGGTGAGTTATATGTCCACGCCAAACAAATAGGTGACGAAAACTCAAGAGATTATCATTTCTTCGGCGACCCAGCGTTGAGACTTAATTTCCCGACAAATAAAATAGAACTGACTTCTGTCAATGGTCATGACGTTAACGGTGCTGATACTATCAGGGCGTTACAGAGTGCTAATATTAGAGGTGTGCTGAAGGATGCTGACGGCGCATTGATGACTGATTTCAACGGCGTATTACATATTAATATTTACGACAAGGAAAAACATTATAACACACTCGCTGATGAGAGCTCGGGACCTATTAATTTTAAGTTACGTAACAGCGTGATTTATTCCGGTAAGGTGCCTGTCGTTAACGGAGAGTTTGAAGCTGGCTTCACTCTGCCTAAGGACATCAATTATAGTTATGGTAATGGTTTGATGAGTTTTTATGCTTATAGCGAAACTGCTGAAGCTCAGGGATCGTTTGATAATTTTATCGTTGGAGGCATGAACGAAAACGCGGAGACAGATTATGAAGGTCCGGAAATAGAGATACATATCGACGATGTGAGATTTGTTGATGGTTCGATGACAAACGAAAATCCTCTTCTCATTGCTTATCTTAAAGATGAAAATGGTATCAATACATCCGGATCCGGTATAGGTCATGATATAACCGCCACGCTTGTTGGTGCCACTAACAAGACCTATACACTCAATCAGTTCTATGATGCGCCGCTCACAATGGATGAGTTCGGAGTGCTGACATATAAATTCTATAACCTTAACGAAGGTGAACATACGCTTACGTTCAAGGCTTGGGACATCTATAATAATTCCAATTCCGCGACGATAAGATTCAATGTTGTGAAAGGTAAGATTATTGATATAGAGAATGTGGTGAACTACCCGAATCCAATGTCAGACTATACGAACTTCACTTTCGAACATAATCAGAAAGATAATGAAATTGATGTTCAGATAAGAATCTATGATATGATGGGGCAGTTGGTTAGAACTATTGAGGAACATTGCTACGGAACTACAGCAAGGATTGACCCGATATATTGGGATGGCACATCGGATAGAGGTAGCAAATTGCCTCCCGGAATGTATGTGTATTATGTGACGATAACTAATTCACAAAAAGAACAAAGTTCTGGTTATTCTAAATTGATAATCCGATAATTTTTATTATATTTGCCAACTTTTTTAAAAATAATTTTGAAATTAAATAACAAAGTACAATAATATATTTTATTACTCGTTACTTTATCAATCATTAAATTAAAGTATGAAAAGAATTAAGTTTTTTACAATGTTGTTCGTGATGGCATTGGTCAGCATGAACGTGAACGCTCAATCAGACGCTGACCTTGGTGATATTTTAGGACAAGGTGATTACAATGTTATCTCAACTGCTGTGCCTTTTATGATGATCGCACCTGACGCAAGATCATCGGCAATGGGTGATGTGGGTGTATCAACATCACCGGATGTTTACTCAATGCATTGGAACCCTGCTAAATATGCTTTTATAGAAACAGACTTCTCGGCAGGTCTCGCATATAGCCCATGGCTCAGAAGTTTGGTTAACGATATGAACATAGCTTATCTCGGCTTGTCAAAACGTGTAAGTCCAAAATCTACTGTTGCTGCTACATTGCGCTATTTCAGTTTAGGTGACATCAACTACAGAGGTAATCAAAATGAGGATTTAGGTACTTATTCACCGAACGAATGGGCGATCGATGTCGCTTATTCACGTAAGCTCGGTAAATATATCTCAGGTGCTGTGGCAGGCCGCGTGATATATTCTAACATCACTCAAGGTCAAGGCGACTATTCAAAAGCAGCTGTATCTGTAGCAGCCGACATCGCCGTGTATTACACAAGAGACGTATATTGGTTCAATAATGTAGACGCAACATTCTCATGGGGCGCGGCAATCACAAACATAGGTTCTAAGATGAACTATAATGAATCAAGTACAGAGAAAGATTTCGTTCCTACCAACTTGCGCTTAGGTCCAACCTTGAAATTAGATATCGACGACTATAACTCGTTCGCATTCTCATTCGATATTAATAAATTATTAGTCCCGACACCTCCATATCGTGATTCATTAGGACTCGTAGCAGCGGGTATGGAAGATAACGTAGGTCTCGTTCAAGGTATGATTCAATCTTTCTATGATGCACCAAATGGATTCAAAGAAGAATTCCAAGAACTTACATTAGGTCTCGGTGCCGAATATTGGTACAATGACGTATTTACAGTACGTGCCGGTTTCTTCCACGAATCACAAAACAAAGGTAACCGCCGTTATGTTACTTTAGGCGCTGGATTGAAATACAACGTCTTCGCTCTTGACGTATCTTATCTCGTGCCAGTAAATAATACATCAGTATCAGGACAAAATCCTCTCGAAAATACATTGCGCTTCAGCTTGACATTCAATTTCGATAAATGGGGCGACAATACAAGATTAGAAAGAGTCAATTAATGACCAAGTAAATTGAAAATTGAAAGTTGGAGGTTGGAGCCTTTAACAAAATTACATAACAACAAAACTTCTTCTGACTCTTTTGTCTTCATAGATGATATGAAGGTGAAAGAGTCCTTTTTTTAGCGCACCGCAATTTATTTCCATCTTCTCTGTCGCTGCACTATTATTAATTTTCATTAACATCTGACCTAAACTATTGTAAATAACAATCTCCTTGACGTCTTTGCCTTCAACAAATAAAACGTCTTTCACGGGATTAGGATAAATGTTCAGGTCGTCTGTGTCTAAATTGCTTTTGACATGGATATATCCTTCGTGACGGTAATGATCCTGTTTTGTCGCAACGACCTTAATCTTACTTTCTTTAAAAAAAGGCTTGATATTAATTAAGGTGTCGTCCCCGAATGATGTGGCGATTATTTCTCCGTCAACACTGAATGCGACTCTTGTTCCTTTGTCTTTCTTTATGCTAAATGATGAGCAGTCTGTCAATATTTCCTTAGGATATGAGATGTTAATTTCTTTAGGTATCTCTGTGTTTAATTGCAAGAAAGCATCTCCGAAATAATGAAAAAGATTGTATGTTAATTCCTTGTGAATCGAGAGATAAGGCCAGTTTGATTGTTTCAAGAAATACTTACCATACATATTGGCGAAAGCCGGATATTTGAACTCAGTGTCGTCGCTGCCGTAATCGGGCATGAAGTCGTTCCATAAATAATCGTAAAATCCCCAGACGTATGTGTCGTTGACGTATGAATATGAAATCTGTGATGCTGCAACGACGGCGACAGCTCCATTCTCTGCCCTAAGGAATCTCTCGGCAAAACAATCATCATCGCCTTCTCCGTAACCGAAGTCTCCCGTCTGACAGTTAGCTGACATTATGAAAGTCAAGTCCTCATTATATAATCCATTGATTTCTTTATTGGAGAAATAAGGGTTATTCCATGTTTGGTATGTCCCGTGATCGCGATGCTGAACTATGAATGTCCCATCGTTGATGGTTCGACTTAAATCGTCTTGATTTGCATGCCAGTCTGTTATATGTAGCAGATTATCGGGAATATAATTCAAACCCTTAGTGCCGAAATACTCGATGATAAGATTTGTGTTTACGTTGGTAGACCATACTGAATCTGGATTACCAGAATAAATTGCGTTAAGTCGTGTAGGTTCTTTGCCGATGCTTTCAAAATAACCGGCAATGACTTCAGAACACAATTGAAACCAGCGACTTTCTTCAAACCCCATGGCAGTCACAGGTCGATGATAATAATCAGGATTTGTAGAAGGATTCGTTTCATAACGCATGGTTTTCTTTACCATAAGTTCCGCTTGTTCAGCATTGGCGGCAGGAAGTCTCGCAATACAAATCTCAGGCAAGTCGTCGTTATTGAAATCGACGATTTTATTGTCGGCGAGATATGAAACGTTATTTTCCGGATGGTCGTTGAGATAGAAAGATGAAATGCCTTTTGTAGCATCTTTGTCATAATCGCCGAAGAGTAATATTGCCGATAGTTGATTGTTGTCGTCATATAGCTGCTTGAAATAATTTCTCAAGACGATAGGGGAGTTCTCTCCGATTTCATTCAAACTGATTACTTCTGTTAGAATACCTTGTTCGTTACGAAATCTCGCGAGCGTGTCGGCCCATTGTCTGATGCCTTCATTGTCGGGAGTTACGATGAGATAGGATGGTAGATGTTGGCTCTTAGCCTTTGGCAGTTGGCAGAATAAAAGGAATAATATAAATACTACGATTTTTCTCATGAATGCAAAGATAAGAAAAATATCACGTCTCTATTCGTTGTCTTATATCTTAATAAACTTCTTATTTTTATAAAGAATATAAAGTATCAAGAATATTATCGCGCTGTTGAAGAATGTTAAAATTGCTTCGTACCATGCTGCGCCGCAATATTGTTCTAATCCGTATAGCAATGAGTTTGGTATGCTGCGGAAATTTATCTTCTCTCCCATGATATAAGCGATGATGGCGTTGCATCCATATACTTGCAGCCACTCGATGTTTTTGTTATGTCCTTTGATATCAATCCACCAATAGAATATTGCTAATAAAATTATACAGAATCCTCCGCTGAAGAGCGTCATGCTGCCTGTCCAAAGTCGTTTTATGATAGGTTGAAATTGTCCCCATATCAAGCCGAATATCACGAGCGATATACCTATTATTAATAGTGTCAATGTGGTTTTGCTGCCGTCGTCTTTTCTTGCTTTGATGAAAGTGCCGCACAGACTTCCCATCGCTACGGTGCAACAGAAGGTAAGGCTGCTCCAGATATATGTGTAATCGAACCACGGACAAAAGACGATGTTGCCATCAGTGTCTATCGTCGTCATATCGCGGAAACGTCCTAAAATAAGTTTGTCGACTTTACATCCGAAATTTCCTTGCGGACTCCAATCACCGAATAATGTCATAGGTATGGTGTATATTATAAGTAAGACGATGATACTTACAATCTGCCATTTAGGTTTAAGATAAATCGTAAGAGGCACTGTCAGAAGATAACCCACGGCTATGGCTTGCAATGTGTTGCTGTAAAGATAAATTGCTTTTGGGTCTAAGGCGAGAATGTTGCCTTGTACTAATATTCCCAATGCGTATAATATGATGAAACGTTTTATGACGCGTTGCCACAGACTTCTGTCTCCGTTTAGTTCTAAATATTTGGGTAATGAAAACGGCATCGTCACTCCCGACATGAACAGGAATAATGGCATCACTAAATCCCACAGCCTGAAGCCTTCCCATCGTGCATGATCTAATTGATATAATAGTGTGTTGTTAAGAAAGTCGATGTCTAAGGCTAATAATACATTTAACAAAACAGGCTGTAGTCCGACTAAGAAAAATATGTCGGCGCCTCTGAGTACATCGAGTGAGAGAAGACGTTTGTTCATTTTTCAGCTTAAAGTTTAAGGTTTAAAGTTTAAGGAATAATCGACATTAAACCTTAAGCCTTAAACCTTAACCCAATTCTCAGATTCTCAGTTTTTAAACAAGACCTGCGAATCCCATGAATGCTAATGCCAAGATGCCTGCTGTTACCAAAGCGATAGGCACGCCTTGCATTCCTTTTGGTACGTCAGATAATGCTAATTGTTCGCGTAATCCTGCGAAAATCACCAATGCTAACGTGAAACCGACGCCGTTTGATAAGGCGTACATTGTGCCTTCTAAGAGTCCGAAGTCTTTTTGTATTACTAAGATAGCGACGCCGAGGACACAGCAGTTTGTGGTGATGAGCGGCAAGAAAACGCCGAGAGCTGCATATAACGATGGACTTATCTTCTTCAGGATAATCTCAACCATCTGTACCAAAGAGGCGATGACCAAGATGAAGGCTATAGTCTGCAAGAATCCTAAGTTGAAAGGATTTAACAGATAATGCTGGATGAGCCATGTTACAATCGTTGCTAAAGTTATGACGAAGATAACGGCGGCACCCATACCTAATGAGGTGGATATTTTCTTAGACACGCCGAGGAAAGGACATATTCCGAGAAACTGTGTCAACACGATATTGTTGACGAATATTGCCGATATAAATATTATCAAGTATTCCATATCTAAATATCTTTAATTGTCAATAACTTATTTTGTTTTCTTTAATAATCTGTTCATGATGGCGATGAGATAACCCATTGCGATGAATGCGCCTGGAGCGAGGACGAACACCAAGATGGCGTCACCTTCGATAAATTTCCATCCGAAGATTGATCCGCTGCCCAATATCTCACGGATAGAACCTAAGATGGTGAGAGCCATAGCAAAACCTAATCCCATGCTGATGCCGTCGACAGCAGAATCGAAGACATTGTTTTTTGAGGCGTAAGCTTCAGCACGTCCCAAGACGATACAGTTAACTACGATAAGTGGGATGAACAATCCGAGTGTCTCATAAATGCTTGGTACGTAAGCTTGCATCAAAAGTTGCAGCACTGTCACAAAGGAAGCGATAACGACTATGTAGCAAGGAATATGAACTTTGTTAGGGATGAAGTTCTTTAGCAATGAGATGCTCATGTTTGATAATATGAGAACGAATGTCGTTGCCAATCCCATGGAGAGCCCGTTGATGGCACTTGTTGTTGTTGCCAAGGTAGGACAGCATCCGAGTAGAAGTACTAAGATAGGATTTTCTCTGAAGAATCCTTTTGTTAAATTATTCCAGTTTGCCATGATTAGAATCCTCCTTTGTTGTTTTCAAATGTTGATATTGCGCGATTTACAGCATCGCAGAATGCTCTTGAACTGATGGTAGCTGCTGTGATAGCATCTACATCGCCGCCGTCTTTCTTGACGTTGAAGTTGAACGAGTCAGCGTGCTTGTTGTTGAATTGATCTTTGAAACTTGGTTCCGACATCTTGGATCCTAAGCCTGGAGTCTCAGCGTGTTGTAAGACGGATATGTTGTTCACTGTTCCGTCAGCCAATATGCCGACCATCAATGATATGTTGCCGCTGAATCCTTTGTTGGTGAATGTCTCTACTGCTGCACCTATGAAGTTACCGTTGGCATCGTATGCGAGATGGAATGGTAATTCGACATCTTCCATCGCCGACTTCACGTTTATATCTTTAAGTTCTTTAAATTCTGGAAGTACGTTCTTGATAGCCTCTGTCTTCTTGGCTTTTTCAGCTGCTGCGATAGGATCTTTCGTCGCATTATAAACGAGACCTAAAACACCGCCTGATACCACACATATCACGAACAAGGCTACGAACATATTTAATAATGTATCTTTCTTTGCTGCCATAATCTTATTGTTTTACAGGGTTATTACCGAAGCGTGTTGGTTTACATACCTTATTGATTAAAGGTACGAAGGCGTTCATGATTAAGATGGCGAAAGACATACCTTCTGGATATGCGCCCCATAATCTGATGATGATTGTCAAGGCACCAATGCCGATAGCAAATACAACCTTGCCTTTCATTGTCATTGGTGATGTGGCCATGTCGGTCGCCATGAAGAATGCGCCAAGCATCATACCGCCGCCGAAGATGTGAATCATTGGATTTACGAATTGTGTAGGATCGATGAGCCAGCATACTGTTGCGATGATACCTGCTGTTGCGATGATGATGACAGGTGTCTGCCAGTCGATTACTTTTCTGAATATCAAGAAGAGGCCTCCGATGATAATGGCGATAGAACCTATCTCACCGAGTGAGCCGCTGTAAATCATAGGTTCTATGTTTTCATAAATTGTAAGTTCACTTGCGGAAACGCCTTTTGACAGACCTTCTTTAACATAACCTAATAGTGTTGCTCCTGAGAAACCGTCTATTTGTGAACCAAATAATGGCTGAGGTGCCGGCCATGTCGTCATTGCGACAGGGAAGGAGATGAGCATGAAAACGCGTCCTACTAATGCCGGGTTGAACGGGTTGTTACCCAAACCTCCGAACGACATCTTGCCGATGCCGATAGCTACTATAGAACCTACTATTATCATCCATGCTGGAATGTTGGAAGGTAAGTTGAACGCTAATAGCATACCTGTTATTATTGCAGAACCGTCGCCTATTGTGCATTCTCCTTTGATGAGGAATTTCTGAATCAGCCATTCGGTCAAGACGCAGGCAGCCACAGCTATCAGTGTGACACGCACCGCATTGAATCCGAAGTAATATATTGAAAATAAGAATGCAGGCATCAAGGCTATGATGACACTGTACATTATCTTCTTTGTGCTCTCACCTCCGTGAACGTGAGGAGAACCTGATATTAAATAGTTGTTCATCTCTTTACTTATTTCTGGTTACGTGAACGAATTAATTGTCCTGTTTTGTTTTTGCCATAACGGATGTAGTCTAACAACGGAATATTTGCCGGACAGGTGAACTCGCAAGAACCGCATTCAATGCAGTCCATGATTCTGTTAGCTTCAGTATCTTCAAACATATTGTTTTTCGACATACGGCAGAGGAGGAATGGCTCAAGTCCCATAGGGCAGGCGTTGATACATTTGCCGCAGCGCAGACAGTTACCGACTTTACGAGGCTGTGCTTCGTTGTCTGTCATCATCAAGATTCCCGATGTACCTTTTATAACAGGGAACTCGTTGACAGAAACAGATTTGCCCATCATAGGACCACCGTTGATGATGTTGGATGTGTTTTCTGGAAGTCCGCCAGCCGCTTCGATGAGAGCCATCGATGATGTTCCTATTCTTACTAAGAAGTTGGAAGGGTTCTTGACCGATTTGCCTGTCACTGTCACCACTCTTGATATGAGAGGTTTGTTTTTCTGTACGGCTTCATAAATGGCGTATGTCGATGCTACGTTGACAACGACGCAACCTGTCTCGATAGGAAGTTTTCCTGACGGAACTTCTCTTCCGGTACACGCCTTGATGAGTTGCTTCTCACCACCTTGTGGATATTTCGTCTGTAAAGGTTGAACTTCGATGCCAGAGAAATATTCGTCACCTTTTATTATATCGTCTAATAATCTCGCCGCTTCGAGTTTATTAACTTCAATGCCGATGATCGCTTTTGGTGCATCGACGGCTTTCATCACTACTTTAACACCTACTAAAAACTCGTGAGGTTTCTCTAAGAGCAAGCGGTTGTCGCAGGTAAGATATGGCTCGCATTCGGCGGCGTTGATGATCACGAACTCAGCTTTCTTGTCTTTCGGTATGGATAACTTCACGTTTGTCGGGAATGTAGCACCGCCCATACCAACGATGCCGTGGTCTTTAACTCTGTTGATTATCTCTTCACGCGATAGTGTGATCTCTCCAACTAATTTATCTGATGTGTCGATGTCTTCTAACCATTCGTCGCCTTCTACGTCTATGAAAATGGCTGGCTTACGATAGCCGGTGTGATCCATTATCTCATCGACTTTGGTTACCTTGCCGCTCACTGACGAGTGCACGTTAGCTGAGATGAAACCTTTTGCTGTTCCGATGAGCTGACCTACTTTCACCTCGTCGCCTTTTTTAACTATGGCTTCTGCCGGAGCTCCAAGACATTGTCCTAACGGGATGATGACTTGTTTAGGTGTTGGAAATGTTACAATGGGTTTGTCTGACGAAAGTTTGTTTTCTTCAGGATGAACGCCACCCTTAGGGAATGTTCTTTTAGGATTCATACGCTTATTCTTTACTTTCGTTATTTACTGATTCTGTTACTTCTACTTTAGGTTTGCGAGGAGGGAAGTTGATCGCTAAGATACTGCCTCTTGGACAAACGTCGACGCATTTACGGCATTGCTTGCATTTGTCAGGGTTGATGTATGCCAATGTGCCGCGCATCTCGATAGCGTCAAAAGGACATTCTTTGAGACATTTCTGGCAGCCAATGCAACTGACATTGCAGTTCTTCATGGCGACAGCTCCTTTCTCGATGTTGACGCAGCTTACGTAGACTCGACGGTTGTTCTTGCCTTTAGGACGGATTTCTATGACACCGCGAGGACAAGCCTTAGTACATGTTCCGCAACCTACGCATTTGTCTTCGTCAACGACGGCGATACCTTTTTCCTCGTCTATGTGGATGGCGTCGAAGGCGCATTTCTTGACACAGTCGCCGAGACCGAGACATGCGTTAGGACATCCGCTGCCGCCAGCATAAAGGGTATGTGCGAAAGCGCAGATGTCAGCTCCCTCATAATGTGTTTTCTTTGGCGCATTGACGCGAGTGCCGTTGCAACGTACTACAGCAATCTTAGGTTCGGCTGCTTCTACAGTGAGACCAAGAACGCCAGCGACTTTCGTCATGTCGGAACTCGTACAGAACAGACCGTTGATATTGCCCTTGCCAGCAGCCGACTTTACACAAGCCTCGGCAAAAGCGCGACATCCGGCAAAACCGCAACCTCCGCAGTTGGCACCTGATAATGTACCTTCAACCTCGTCAATCAATGGATTTTCTTCTACCTTAAATTTCTGAGCGACTATATACAGAATAACCGCTAAAATGCCTCCCAAGACTCCTAGTACAATGAGAGAATAGAGTAAAATGTCGTTCACAATAATTAGATTTAATGTTTAATTTATGCTACAAAAATAATAATTAATTTTTTTTGCCTATAACTTTTTTTAATGAATTTCATACTCGAATTTACGTTTTAATCTATTCCTGAAAAGGAATAAAATCAGATAGTACGGAATAAGAGTGCCTATGGAAATTAATGCGTTTAATCCTTCTTCGATTTTTAACGTACTGAGAATAAATATCATCGCAACCAATATTATCAGTGGAATTACGTATGCGAAGATAACAGCTCTGTTCGCTTGTCCTAATCCCATGCTGATTTTTACTTCTTGTCCTATGGATAAATTTTTATCTTTTGGAGCAGGAATCGTGATGATTTTCTCCTGCATTTCCGACATGTTGCATGCGCCCTTGATGTTGCATGACGCACATGTGCTTCTTGATAAAATCTTTACTTCAATGTTGCTGTCTTCTATTTTAGTTATTATTCCTTCGTGCGAGATTTTGTTTTCCATTTTAGATGTTGATTAGTTTATGCAAATATAAACATTTGTCGAATGAAAAATGAGTAATTAAAAAAGTTTTTTATTGATAATTCTATGTCTCATCAACAAAAAAACTATACGTATGCGATGAAAGTCTAATTTATTTTATTATCTTTGCGAGATATTGAAAACTTCTGCAAAATGTTAATCTCAAAAAAAGACAAATTAGCCATCACTTTTAAAGATGACAAATATACCTACGAGCAACTTCTCAGATATTCACAACTTTATGCTGATAAATTTTCGTTAGAATGTAAACCGGAAAAAATATTAATCTGTGCTCAGAACTCACCTGAATGGTGTTTCGCTTTTTACGGCGCGATGCGTTGCAAGTCGATAGTCGTTCCGTTAGACGCTCAATCTACCAAGAAAGAGATAGAATACGTCATCAACGACTGTCGTCCCGACATAGTTTTTATCTCCGATGATAAAAAGGAAATGTTCGCTGATATGAATCTTCATGACGCACGTCTGATGACAAAAGATGATGTTGCCCTTTTTGATGATAAGAATATTCCCGCTACTGACATCCCTCTCGGGAATCTTGAAGACGTGATGTTGATAAATTACACATCAGGTACGACAGGTAATCCTAAGGGTGTGATGCTTACTTACAAAAATGTCATGTTTAACATAGATTCTGTTAGTAAGCAGGTCCCTATTTTCCAGGAAGACAGTAACGTTATGGTGCTTCTACCGTTGCATCATATACTTCCACTTCTCGGCAGTCTCGTAGCTCCTCTTTATATGGGTGGTACTCTTCATATAGCCGAAGCTATGAACGCGGAATCAATCATCAAGACTCTTAATGCGGGAAAAGTATCTATTATAATAGGTGTACCTCGTCTTTATGATATGCTCGTCAAAGGTGTCATGTCGAAGATTAACGCTTCATTCGTGACACGTCTTCTTTATAAGATAACTAAACTAATCGGCAGCGATGCAGTGTCGAGAGTCATTTTCAGCAGCGTGCATAAGAAATTCGGCGGTCATCTGAAATATCTCGTCTCTGGCGGTGCGGCTCTTTCTGTAGAGACGGCAACGATTTTAAAGACGTTGGGATTGTATGTCCTTGAAGGCTATGGCATGACGGAGACAGCTCCTATGATTTCGTTCACTCGTCCTGGAAGACGTAAAATCGGTTATGCGGGAGAACTTCTTCCTAATATAGAAGCCAAGATAGCGGAAAATGGTGAGATATGTGTCAAGGGCGACAACGTGATGAAAGGTTATTATAAACGTGAAGAGGAAACGGCGCAAATCATAAAAGATGGCTGGCTTCATACTGGCGACATGGGAATCTTGGATAAATACGGACTTAAGATAACTGGTCGTATCAAGGAGATTATCGTGACATCTAACGGTAAGAATATAAATCCTGAATTGTTAGAGAAAGAGTTCTTGAATGAAAGTAAATACGTACATGAAATCGGTATCTTCCTGAGCGGAGATATTCTTCATGCAGCTATAAGACCTGAGATGACGGCTGTCAGACAGAGTTCGTTAGACGATATGGATGCTCTTATCAAAAGCGAGGTGGAACGTTTCAATGCGGAACAGCCTCAATATAAGCGTATAAAGCAATATCATATCATGTCGGAGGAACTTCCTAAGACACGACTCGGTAAGGTGCAGCGTTTCCTTCTTCCTCATCTCATCGACAAACCAAAAACTCATACTGAACAGGAATCTCTTGAAGGTAAGAGCGAAGTCTACAAAATGTTGAAAGCTTTCGTGGAAGATGAAACTAAGACGATAGCCAACGAAAACGACCACTTTGAAATCGATCTGTCGATGGATTCTTTGAGTAAAGTCTCGCTTCTCGCTTATATCGAAAACACTTTCGGTATCAATATGAATGAGGAACAGATGGAAAACCTCAATACTCTCGCAAAACTCACCGATTACATCGAGAAGAACGAACATACATTCAACACAACGAATATTACCTGGAAAGATATCCTCGCGACTAAGGTCGATGTCAAATTGGAGAAACCAGGCATCACGCAATGGTGTACATATACTTTCACTAAGATATTGTTCTCAATCTGTTATCGTTTCAGATTTAAAGGTAACAAGAAACTGCCTAACAGTCCGTGTATCATAGTGGCGAACCACCGCTGTGCTATCGACGGATTTTTAATTACTTACAACTTCTCACGTAAAGAAAACAAGGATATTTTCTTCTTCGCTAAGGAGAAGCATTGGAGAACCAAGATTGCTCAGTTCTTTGCGAGAAAGAATAATATTATCTTAATGGATATTAATAAAAATGTGCGTCAGTCGTTGCAGGAAATGTGTGCCGTCTTGAAGAAAGGAAAGAATATCGTTATCTTCCCGGAAGGTACGCGTTCTCGTGATAACAAGATGAAGAAATTTAAAGAGACTTTCGCCATCTTAAGTAAGGAATTGAATGTACCTATCATTCCTGTCGCTATCGCAGGATCTGAATCGGCATGTTATGGTGGCAGCATCATTCCTAAGTTCTGGAAGAAAATTGATATTGAAGTGTTGGAACCTGTAATGCCATCGGCAGATCAAAGCGTTGAAAGTCTGCGCGACAAGGTGGCGGCATTGATAGAAAAACACCTTTCTAAATAATTGACAATTAACAATTAACAATTAAGGAAATTTGCTTTAATGTTTAAGGTAATTATGAATTAGGAATGAGGACAAAGTCTGTTGACCGTTGTCTGTTGTCCGTTGACATAAAAAATAAACTATGATAAAAAATATAATTTTCGATTTTGGAGGTGTGCTCGTAGATTGGAATCCGCATTATCTCTTTGATACATATTTTAATGATGAAGAGAAATGTAATTATTTTATCGAGAATGTCTGTAACACCGAATGGAATGCGCAGATGGATAAAGGCAAGCCTTTTGAAGTCGCGGTGAAAGAACGTATTGCAGAATTTCCGGAGTTTGAAGAAGCCATAAGATTATATCAAAGCGAATGGATGAAAACGATGGGAGAGGAGATACCTGGAATGTATGAGCTGATAAAATCTCTCAAAGAAAACGGATTCCCAGTTATTTACGGATTGACAAACTGGTCGGCGGAGACGTTTCCTCCAGTTAGAGAAAAATATGAGATCTTTTCATTGATAGATCATATCGTTTGTTCCGGAGAAGAGAAACTTCTGAAACCAGATCCTAAGATTTATCAGACGTTGTTGGAACGTTATAACCTTAAAGCTGAAGAATCGGTGTTCATCGATGATAATATTAATAATGTGAAAGGCGCGATCGACATGGGAATGAAATCCATCAGATTCGTCAATGCGGAACAATTGCAAAAAGATTTGAATGAATTATTAAACAAATGATTTTATGAAAACAGTTGAGATTAAAAATTTTGAATTATATACCACAGGCGTAATTAGTATTGCCTGGACGGAGAATGGCGAAGATATTTTCCTTAATGTAGATTTGGATTTGGCTGCATTGCTGAAGATGTTGAAGATGGAAGGAATATCATACGAGAAGGTACAGCAAGTGTCGGAAAGTCAGCAGCCTCTGAGATTCAAGAAAGTGACGTTGTTACTTTTCCAAGACGACGACAAACCTGGTCAGTATTACACGACGGAGTGTATGTTTGAGGATGACGAGATTGATATTTTCCACGCTGAGATAAAAGAATAAGATGTCGGATCAGAACAACAATCAGATTATAATTCCCGATCTCCCTGACTTTGCGGCTATAGATTTCGAGTCGGCTAATGGCGACATCAGAAGTGCGTGCAGCGTCGGCATCGTCGTAGTGCGTGACAGGGAGATTGTAGACAGTTTCTATAGTCTGATAAAACCCGTACCGAATTATTATTGCTACTGGAATACCAAAATTCATGGAATAAAACAGGAAGATACCGACGGCGCGCCTCTTTTTCCGGAGGTGTGGCGTGAGGCGTCGAAATACGTGAAGAATCTTCCTCTCGTTGCTCATAACAAGAGTTTCGACGAGCGATGTCTGAAAGCCTGCTTCGCTCATTATAAGATGAAATATCCTAACTATCAGTTTTATTGCACTTACAGGACCTCTGTCAAGGTGCTTCCTGATTTAGAGAATCATCAGCTTCATACTGTGGCGGCACATTGCGGCTTCGACCTGAAAAACCATCATCACGCCCTCGCCGACGCAGTAGCCTGCGCTCACATCGCAATGAAGATTTTTTAAAAAAACATATTGCTTTTGTTTGAGATTATTATTATATTTGCAAGTCGTACTTTGGTTTATCATGATAAAATAAAATAGATTGTCTTTATGAAAGAATATGATAGAATGCAAAAGATACTTGATATACAAGATGATAGTGTTTTTTTTATGGGGAGCAAGACAGGTTGGGAAGAGTACATTGGTGAAAAAACTGTTTCCTGATGCTAAAGTATATGATTTATTGAAAAGTGATGAATATTCTCGTCTTTTGAGGAAACCTCAAGGGGACTTCTATAAATTGCTTTGCAGGTGATTTATGAATTTTTCTTTGAGAAGATTTTTGTTTTTCTCGAAAGAGCATAGCGAGCTATGTGATTGAAAGAAAGACAAAAAGATTCCAAGAAAAAACATAAAGCACGCAAAAGTTTTATTTTCATAGTTAATGTTTATTTAAACGGGGAATTTATAGAAGTCCCCTCAATTATTAAGGGAGGAGTTGATTTCGTATGACGAAACAAAAATCGTTATTATAGATGAGATTCAGAAAATTCCATCTCTGCTTGATGAGGTTCATTGGTTGATTGTAAATAGAGGTATACGATTCATATTATGTGGGTCGAGTGCTCGAAAGTTGAAACGTGTAGGGACAAATTTGTTAGGAGGAAGAGCATTGCCAGTGATGCTGTTTCCTTTTGTTAGTGCAGAAATATCTGATTTTAATTTGTTTCGCGCAATAAACAATGGAATGATACCTCGACATTATATGGTTCAGAATCCTCAAAAACGTCTTGAAGCATACATTGGTGTATATTTGAAAGAAGAGATTCAAGACGAAGCGGTGGTCAGACAATTGTCGTCCTTTAATAGGTTTTTGGATGTTGCGGCACAATGTGATGGAGAAATGATTAATTACACTAACATTGCGCAAGATTGTGGAGTAAGTGCAACGACTATCAAAGAATATTTTAATATTCTTGAACAAACTTTAATCGGTTATATGATACCAGCATTTACATTGTCGAAAAAAAGACGCGCCATTACGACAAAGAAGTTTTATTATTTTGATGTTGGTGTCGTCAATTATCTCCTGAACCGTTCTAATTTACAACCTGGTTCTATCGATTTTGGACATGCTTTTGAACATTTTATGATACAAGAAGTAGTGGCGTATCTATCGTATTATGAAAAGAGAGAGAAATTGTCGTATTGGAGAACCGCCAATGGTTATGAAGTTGATGCAATTATTGGAGATGCCCGTGTGGCGATAGAGTTTAAAAGTTCAGAAGAGGTGCAATCCAAACATACCAAAGGTTTAAAGGCGTTTGAAGAGGATTTTCCTGATGCAAGAAAAATTATTGTTTCGTTAGATTGTAACAAAAGAATTTTGAATGGTATAGAGGTTATCCCAGCACTGGAGTTTCTGCAAATGTTGTGGAATGGAGATATAATATGACGAGAAACATCTCCTCGCCGACGCAGTAGCCTGCGCTCATATAGCGATGGAGATATTTAGATAAAGGGATTTGAAAACGGATTTATTTGTGGAGGATACCGGACTCGAACCGGCCACCTTCAGATTGCGAACCTGACGCTCTACCTGATGAGCTAAACCCCCGTCGTATTTCGTGCGGCAAATTTACTAAAAAATATAAGTGTAGAGATAAATTTTTAGAATATTTTTTATAACTCATAGTCTTCGTGCTTGATAAAATCGTATTTTTGTAGAAATTGTTAAGTATAAATCATGAAAAAAATCCTTACCTTATTAATATGCTTCTTGGCATTATCTTGCTTCGCTCAGAATGTCGAGCCAACATGGGAATCTTTAAATCAACGCGCTTATCCTCAGTGGTTCTCCGACGCTAAACTCGGAATCTTCATTCACTGGGGAGTGTATTCCGTCCCAGCCTACGCCTCTAACGAAGGCTACGCCGAATGGTATTACAGCGGCTTGATGAACGGCGACACGACTCGTGTCAATTTCCAAAAAAGAAACTACGGCGAGGACTTCACATATCGCGACTTCGACAAACTCTTTAAAGCAGAACTCTTTGAACCAACGCAATGGGCTGACTTGTTCAAGAAGAGCGGTGCGAAATATGTGCTTCTCGTTACTAAACATCACGATGGATATTGTCTCTGGGACAGCGAATATTCTCCGGAATGGAATAGCGTCGTGGGCGGACCTAAGCGTGACATCGTGGGAGAACTCACCAATGCAGTGCGTGCCGAAGGTCTTAAAATGGGATTCTATTATTCACTTCCAGAATGGACTAATCCTTTGCACCGCTGGTATATCGACCCAGACGATTCTATAACAAATTATGTCGACAACCACATGATTCCGCAGTTCAAGGAGTTGGTTACAAAATATCGTCCATCTATTATCTTTGCCGACGGCGAGTGGCGTAACTCCGCTGAGCAATGGCATTCGGCAGAACTGATAGCGTGGTATTACAACACAGTGGGCGAGGAGGCTATCGTCAACGACCGCTGGGGCCACGGTGCGCAACATGGATTCCGCACTCCGGAATATAGCGCGGGCATCACTCAGACCGATCGCCCTTGGGCAGAATGTCGCGGCATAGGTCGCTCCTTCGCACTCAATCGCAACGAGCCGCTCTCCAATTATCTCACATCTAAAGAATTGATCTGTCACTTCGCTAAGACAGTAGCAGCCGGAGGTGGAATGACGCTCAACGTAGGACCTGCCTCCGACGGAATTATTCCGATGTTACAACAGGAAAGGCTGTTAGATCTCGGTAAGTGGTTGGAGATAAACGGCGAGGCTATCTATGGGACGCGTCCTTATCATAAATTCTACGAGATGAAGGAAGTCTCTATAACAAGAACAGACTCCGTCATTGACTTCAATTGGCATCGTAACTCGCCAGATAAAGCGATAAGCTACGATAACTTCAGCGCTACATGGAACGGAATCTTCATTCCTGAAAAAACTGCTACATATACTTTTGAAGTAGAAGTCGATGACAACGTAAAAGTTACCGTCGATGATGAAGTGATAATAGACTATAATCCTGCTAAAGCCAACGAACAACAGAGCGATGCCGACATGGCGAAAAACTGGAGCTCTACATCGGGAAAGATCAAGCTGAAAGATGGCGAGCCTTATAACATCAAAGTTGAATATCAGGAGAAAAACATCGATGCTATGATGCGACTTTTTGTCTCTTCTAAATATATGACGAAATCTATCTTAAAGCCGATGAATGGTTTCAGAGCAGAATATAAGTGCGAGCAGCCTTACGTCTGTTACACAACAAAAGGCGATGATTTATATGCTATCGCGATAGAATTTCCGCAAGATGAACTCGTGCTTGAAATTCCACAGCCGAAAGAAAATACTGTCGTGAGAATGCTCGGCTGCGAGAAAATCTTACCATGGAGATATGAAGACGGCAAGATGATTATCGACACTACGCCGCTCAAATATAACGACTTGAAGAGCGATGCGGCATGGATTTTCGTTATTAGGAACTGAGAAATTGAGAATCTGAAAATCTGAGAATCTGAGAAATTTTTCAGGTTCTCAGGTTTTCAATTTTTCAGATTTTACTCAATGTAGTCAAACCATGTTCTCTTCCTACGATGTAGATGTTGGTGTCGGGCAAATTCATTTGCAATTCTTTTCCTAAGATAAACTGCGAGCAAACAAAAGTGTCGCCGTCTTTTATTGTAGAGTTTTCGCAATGTTCGGCGACGAATCTGTCATCACCGAGATAACGCGCCTCGCATATCCTGTCGGGGAGCCAACCGAAACGAACGATGTCGCCGACATTAAGATCTTTCGTCGTGATAATCTCAGCGTTAAAGACTTCCGATTCGATCTTTTTCTCTTTTCTTAACATCTCGCAAAAAGAATCCCAATTCATCTTGGAAGCATATTGCGACAAAACGTTAAGAGTTCTTAACGAGACGCTATCGTATGCTCTTGTCGAATAATTCCAGACTCTTTCCAAAGTCGTTTCTGAGATATGCTGTCGTAACTCCATCTC
>SUWS01000094.1 GCA_015061365.1 Lentimicrobiaceae bacterium
CGATGATAGATGAGCATCGTCAGTTTTGTCATTGGAGTAATCATGATGCAACCTCCTTTTCTTGACGCATTTTAACTATTTTCTGAGCTGCTTTCGAAAGATTCTCTTCGTCTTCCAAGGCGCGTTTAATCTTTCTGATGGCATCTTCGAAACCTGGTATCTGCACCTTCTCATAAAGGTTAACTTTTTGTGTGGTTTTCTTTCTTGCCTTACTGAGCAGTTCCATCTTACGTACCCAGAACTCGCGTTCCAATGTGATGTCGATTAGCGACTTCATATACTCTATACCATCCAATATCCACGACGGCATATTGAAAACGCTGAATTCTTTAACTTTATAAGTAGCACCTTCATAGACGGGAGTGTTGACACCGGCTATTTTTTTAGTGCTGAATTTCACATCCTCAACAGTGATCAGCTCCGGATTGAACTCGCCCCAAAGACGAAGTATATCGCTCGATTCTCTCAAGATCTTCTCGAGTCTCTCGTCGAACTCTTCTACTTTCTCCTTGGAACGTTTCACTTCGAGACGCAGCGCCGACTCCTTACTCTTGATGGTAGGGAGCGTACGCACACGTATCTTCAGCTGCTTCTCAAGCTGTTGCATCGACGTTTTATTATATTGAAACTTTATTGCCATAGTTGTTATTTTTTAATTCAGTGGCAATCAATCTTCTTTACCTGTCCAATATTTATCCATGAACTCTTTCTTTATAGATACCTCAGACTTAGTGAAGTATTTTCCGAAGAGATTCCATGCGGTGTCTAACATCTGATCGATCTTCAAGTCGACGTCGATAGCGAGCAAGTCGTTAGAATATTCTTTGGCGAAGTCAAGAACGCGCTCGTCATAGTTAGTGAGGTCGAAGCCGTTTTCGAGTTTTGTACGGGCGTTGGCTGCGTCGGCATAAAGACGGATACAAGCGTTCATCACCTGAGGGTGGTCGGCACGTGTCTTCTTACCTATAACCAATTGTTTCAAACGCGACAAACTTCTGAACGGGTCGACGATAACCTTACCGATCTCTGTATCTTTACGTAAGAAGAGCTGACCTTCTGTGATGTAACCTGTGTTGTCTGGAATAGCGTGTGTGATGTCGCCACCCGACAATGTTGTAACTGCGATGATTGTAATTGATCCGCCGCTCGGGAATTGTACAGCTTTCTCATAAATCTTAGCGAGGTCGGAATATAATGAACCTGGCATTGAGTCTTTCGACGGGATCTGATCCATACGGTTGGAGACGATACTCAAAGCGTCGGCGTATAACGTCATGTCGGTCAAAAGCACCAATACTTTCTCATTCTTATCTACCGCGAAATATTCCGCTGCTGTCAGTGCCATATCAGGAACGAGGAGACGTTCGACAGGAGGAGCTTCGGTAGTGTTTACGAATGATACGATATGATCTAAGATACCGGCGTTCTCGAAAAGATTCTTGAAATATAAGTAGTCGTCGTTGGTAAGACCCATACCGCCGAGGATGATACGATCGGCTTGAGCTTTCATCGCCACGTTAGCCATCACCTGGTTGAAAGGCTGGTCAGGGTCGGCGAAGAACGGGATCTTCTGTCCCGAAACCAAGGTGTTGTTCAAGTCGATGCCGGCGATACCTGTAGCGATAAGTTCTGAAGGTTGCTTACGTTGAACTGGATTCACGGATGGTCCGCCGATCTCACGTTCTTCACCATCTACTTCAGGACCACCGTCGATAGGCTGACCGAAAGCGTTGAAGAAACGTCCGCACAACTCGTCGCTGACTTTGAGTGTAGGAGCTTTACCCAAGAATATCACCTCAGCATTGGTAGGGATACCTTCTGTTCCGGAGAACACCTGAAGTGTGATCTCATCGCCCCAGATCTTAACGACCTGCGCCAAACGTCCGTGGATGTATGCAAGCTCATCGAAACCTACACCGGTAGCTTTCAGACTGCAAGTGGCTTTAGTGACCTGACTTATCTTTGTATATACTTTTTGAAATGCACTCATATATGTGTTTTTTTATTTTCTGTTATTTTATTATTCTTTCTTCAAGAACGGCGTTGGCTTCTGCTTCTGCCTTGTGGAATTCTTCCGACTTGAATACGGTATAATTCATCTGTCTGAAGACATTGATAAGTCTCTTGAAATATATACCTACTTCCTCAAAGCCTTCGAACTTAAACTCTGAACGTGTCACGTTGATGACTTTCTTAAGCATAAACTCCTGACGTTCCAGCGATGTTGTAGCGTCTATCTTATCAAAAGCGTCTTGTTGTAGGATAACGAAGTCGACGAACTCCGACTTCCACAATGTGACGTGATAATCGATTGGCACACTGTCGTCGCCGAGAATGTTGATCTGTTCTTCTGTCTCTTTACCTCTTACTAATATGTTACGTGCTTCATTGACCAACTCAACCCAGTTCTCGTCCAACTTCTCTTTCGAAAACTCTATGAACTCAGGATATTCCAGATATTTAGAATATGAGTCTAAGGTATCGATGGCAGGGTAACGTTTGGAGTCGGCACGGTTTTGTGACAATGCGTAGAAACAACGTGCTGCTTTCTTCGTCGACTCTGTCACCGGTTCCTTCAAGTTACCACCAGCAGGTGATACTGTTCCGATGAATGTTACAGAGCCAGTCTCGCCGTTGTTGAGATATACGATACCGGCGCGGGCGTAGAATCCTGCGATGATAGCCGACAAGTCCATCGGGAAAGCGTCTTGTCCTGGAAGCTCTTCCAAACGGTTCGACATCTCACGTAAAGCCTGTGCCCAACGTGAGGTGGAGTCAGCTAACAAGAATACTTTCAATCCCATCGCGCGATAATATTCGCCTATCGTCATAGCTGTATATACGGATGCTTCACGAGCTGCAACGGGCATATTGGAAGTGTTAGCGATAATCGTAGTTCTTTCGTATAACGATCTTCCTGTGCGAGGGTCTTCCAAGTGAGGGAACTCTGAGAATATTTCCACAACTTCGTTGGCACGTTCGCCGCAAGCTGCCATGATGATGATGTCGGCGTTAGCATGTTTTGCCAAAGAATGCTGGATAACAGTCTTGCCTGTTCCGAAAGGTCCTGGGATAAAACCTGTTCCTCCTTCGAGTATAGGATTCATAGTGTCGATGACACGGATGCCCGTCTCCAATAATCTGAAAGGACGCGGTTTGTTTTTATATGCTTTGACGGCTAACTTCACAGGCCACTTCTGTACCATAGTGACGTTGTGAATCTCACCTTCTTTATCTTTCAATGTAGCAACGACATCGTTGATTGTGTATTCGCCTTCTTTTGCGACAGTCACGACTGTATATTCGCCTTCGAATTTGAAAGGCACCATGATTTTATGGTCGAGCCAGTTTTCCTTGACGTTACCGAGCCAGTCGCCTGCAACGACTTTATCGCCAGTTTTTGCCAATGGAGTAAATGACCATTTCTTATCATCTTCCAATGCTGGTGTGTAAAGACCTCTTTTCAGGAATACGCCTTCCATCTTGTCAAGGTCATTCTGAAGTCCGTCGAAGTTTTTGGATAATAATCCTGGACCGAGTTCCACCTCGAGCATGTGACCTTCAAACTCAACCTTCGAACCTGGTTTCAGACCGCGTGTGCTTTCAAAAACCTGAACGTACGCTATATCACCGATAATCTTGATAACCTCAGCCATCAGTTTTTCCTCGCCCAAGAAGATGAAACAGATCTCGTTCTGGAAGACGTTACCTTCAATACGGACCAAGACCAAGTTGGAGATGATACTTACTACTTTACCTAATGTCTTATTCATGTTATATGTTTTTATTATTATATATCAAATGTTTTGTCAAACTGAAATTCGTTTTTGAAACGTTCGAGCAATTCGCGGAAGATCTTCTTTCCTTGTTCTGATGTCATCTTACTCCAGCGTTCCAATATCATCAGCTTGAGCATAAAGGCAATCACATTGTCGAATGTGAAATATTTATGTTCCGTCATCTCATCAAGGAACTCCCAATAAAGCATGTCGATTCTATATTCGCGCTCCGCGGTATTGTCTTTCTCAAAAAGTGCCAGCACCTTATCGACATACGGATAATCATCGGATAACTCGAAGTCTTTAGCACGGGATGTCTTAAGTTGTTTTGTGAAAAATGAATCACCTATGACTTCCTTCTCGATGTCCAAATGATATTTGCGGCAGTTCAATGCGGTGATGAGATTCTTTACATTCAAGGAAAACTCCGCATACTTTCTTACCAACTTCTCTTTCTGCGACAGCATGAAGTTCCAGTACCTCTCACTGAGTTCAACTTCCGGCAGTCTGTTCGTGGATTCTCTGTCCTCTTTCTGCAAATCAAGAAGATACTCCTTAATATAAATAGGCACAAACATAGGATCCTGAATCTCGTCTTCAAGCTGTGATGCCGTAAATACTGTCTGAAGATCAGAATCCGGTTCTTGTTTCTGCAAAAGACGAAGAATCTGAGCGTTGTCGTTAGGATAGAAGAAAAGATTAATAATGTCTGTTTCTTTCTTTGTCAGATAATCGTTGAGATAAGTGCGTAGTTCCTGAACCGACAGACTTAATTTCTTGTCGTCGGGACTTATCTCCGGCAGTCCTGCTATCAGGCAATAATAATTTCCTCCTGCGATGTTCATTGTTGAGATGTGATAATGTTAGACTTAATTATCAAAAAAAGATATACCCGAATAACGGATATATCTTTTTTTTATGAGAATAATAGTTTCTTTGAATAATCTTTGAGGTAAGCGTTGAAGAATTCTTCAAAGACTTTCTCCGAGAATGTTATCTTATAGCTACCGTCTTTTGGTTGGATTACGAAACCTTCTTTTTGGCTGCCGCTATTCACAAGTGTAAGGTTGTTGTTTAATAAGTCCTTATGTTTAGCGAGAAGATATTTTTCAAACTCTTCTTTCTCTTTCTGATTCATTATCACATTAAGGTCGAGGTTACCATCCGGGTTCCACTTCTCAATGATTTTACTCATGAGTTCACGTACGAAATCCTCATCTTTAAAAGCGGATTTTGTCATGTCTACGGCAATCTTATCCGAGATTAAGTTTGTGAGTTGTTGTTTCAATGATGCCACAGCTTGTTTCACGCTCATGCCCAACTCCGCGTCTGTTTTCTGTTTCAGGTTAGCGGCGTCATTATTTGCTTTTTCTACAATAGCGTTAGCTTTCGCATTAGCTTCGTCGATGATATTCTGCGCATCTTGTTGCGCTTTTTCAAGGATGCTTTTAGCGTCTTGCTGCGCTTTCTCGATACCTTCTTCGTAGATCTTTTTTGTTAAGAGGTCTAATTTGTTGTCGTTGTTATCCATGACGATTGTTTTTATTATGATTATTAAGGCTTCCTAGTACCATTGATAACATGTGTCACGTTACCGCCTAATCCGCCCCATCTTAAATACAAATATATTTTATTTTCATTATCAAATTTACCATTACAATAAGTAGTAGGAAAACCATAAAGTTTTCCAAGCTCATCAAGATATAAAGAAATAGAATGTTCTTCAGTATATCTAATCTCTATTTCTTTATCATTACTAGTCTTACATATTTCTCCAATATAACATACCGTGTCTTGACAAAATTGTCCAATACTATCTGTATTTATCTTTTTCATTTCTACAACAAATTGCCAATCACCGACATATTTGTTTCTGATGTCATTTTTGCAACTTGCCAATAGGAACAAGACTGATAGAAATGTAAATATTCTGACAAGACTATTCATATTTTATTTGTTATGCGTCAATATTAGCGTATGTCGCGTTTTGTTCAATAAATTCGCGGCGTGGTCCTACTTCGTCTCCCATCA
>SUWS01000029.1 GCA_015061365.1 Lentimicrobiaceae bacterium
AAGGTGTAATATGTCACGTCTCTACATTAATTTTCAACTTTCAACTTTCAATTTTCAATTTTCAATTCCATTGAGACGCACCAATTACTTATTGTTTATTCTCAAATGTGTAATGTGTCACGTCTCTACATTAATTTTCAACTTTCAACTTTCAATTTTCAATTCCATTGAGACGCACCAATTACTTATTGTTTATTCTCAAAGGTGTAATGTGTCACGTCTCTACATTAATTTTCAATTTTCAATTCGATTGAGACGCACCAATTACTTATTGTTTGTTCTCAAAGGTGTAATGTGTCACGTCTCTACATTAATTTTCAACTTTCAACTTTCAATTTTCAATTAATATCGTGTATTGCATCAGCAAATTCCTTTAATTTCTCTGTACTTTTCTCGAGGGCGTTGCCAACGACGATAATATCGGCTCCTGCCTCAGCCATCGCAGCTGCCTGCTCCGGGGTTTTTATTCCGCCGCCCACTATAAGAGGCACACTGACAGTATTCTTGACTTTGTAAATCATCTCTGTCGAGATAGGATTTATAGCGCCTGAGCCTGCATCCATATATATAACTTTCAATCCGAGCATCTCGCCTGCAAGAGCCGTACACATAGCGATAGCGTCTTTGTCGTGAGGTATAGGAGTCGTGTTGCTCATATACGAGACAGAAGTCGGGCATCCTCCATCAACAAGCATATAACCTGTCGGGATAATCTCATTGCCATAGAGTTTGAGATATGGAGCCGCCACGACATGACGACCTATCAACATTTCAGGATTACGTCCGGAAATCAGAGACAGCAACAAGAAACCATCGCACCATTTGCTTATCTGTAACGAATCTCCAGGGAAAATCAAGACCGGAATATCACAATGTTTCTTAATTAATTTTATGCAATGATCCAAACTATCCGTCAGCAAGAGACTGCCGCCTACGAAGAAAAAGTCGACACCAGCCTTCTTTGATTTATCCACTATGTCGACAATCTGTTCGTCTGTCGGTTTGTCGGGATCAATTAAAACCACAAACTTTTTCTTAGATATATCTGATAATCTTTCGTATACACTCATATCTCAACATATAATTTACAACCTACAAAGTTACTGTTTTTTATAGAAACTCGTATATATATCTGTAATCTCAAGTTTAAGAATTAAAATGCCACCACGACTTTCTCGGTATAGACATCTGTTTTTGTCGTAACCTGAACAACGTATGTTCCGCTTCTGAGATTCCTTACGTCAATCTTAAATGATTGTTCGTTGGTGTCATTATTATAAACTATTGCACCTGTCACACTTACAATTTTAACATTGACAATATCTTTAGCTCTGATATTGATATAATCGTTTGTAAGACCTGGATAGATAGCATCTTCCATATCAGGTTGCGACACTTCGACACAGACTTCCTCCGATGTAGCAATGACAGAGCCATCATACATAGCCTCAACTTTATAGCACACTTCGCCTTCAACATCATTGTCGACATAATCAAGAGAAGTAAGCTCCGATGCTAACAATTCGTTATCGCGATACAAATTATAGGTTATATTTTCATTTACATTTTCTGACAATGAAGTATAAGCTCTCAGCAACCATGAATACGAAAGATTGTATTCTGTAGCTTGATTCCATGAACTGCCAACTTTAATCATACAGCTATTGCCGTCTCCTGAATATTCGCCACACGGAATCGCTTTTGCTTTAGATGCTTTAGCGACAATCCATAAGTCTTTATTATTATCGAAGGCGACCTTTTCCGACAAGTCAAATCTGACGAAGGCATTAGAATTGGTTGAAGCAAATGTCTCTGTATAAAGAAGTATGCTATCGTGAGGCACATCTCCGTTATAAATCTTGAATGTATAGTCAGCCTGACATGCATCAAATATTTCCACAGAAGAAATGTCGTCATACTTAAATAATGTCAACTTATCTGCAGGAATAACGATTCCCCAATTATGAGATGTAGAACCCTCACTTGTAATATATGTATCGGTTCCATATTTAAGCATATTATCTGCTTCTGTAGGCTGATTCCAGTTCATGGTGACATTGTTATCAGTCTTATTAGCTTCAAGCAACAACTCACTATAATCATATTTCATGACGGATATCAACTCTTCGTTAGAAGCATCCGACAAGCAATCATCCTTCATGCATTTAACACTATATCTGTATGTTCCTGACGAAGGCACATTTGTATCAACATAACTATTTGTCTTTACATTTTCAGCGATGATTTCGTCGTTACGTATGACTGCAAAGTTCTCTGTCTCTACAATAGTATTCCAAGTCATTATCACGTCATCACCCGACAATTCAACTACGAGGTCTTCAGGAACGACACATCCGTTAGTTCCGGCTGCAACAAATTCGGTCAATGGTCCTTCCTGCAATTCGGATGAAGCATATATTGTCTCGCCATTTTCTGTAACAACGAAAGAACATTCCGTATCATCCCAACCTGGAATCCACGACAAAGCCACCTTAGTTCCTTTTGGAGCGATAAAGCTTTTTTCAACCTCATAGCCAGTGTATATTGTAAAATACTTGTCATCCATACCGTTATCGAATGATGCCACTATTTCACCGCCTTGCCAGCCATTGTCGCCAGTTGTTGTCATACTGATAGTATATTGCGAATAATCGCCAGTAAATACCACTTCCTCATTAGAACGATACGACTCGCTGCTACTTGAATTTGCTGTAACATAATATTTATGATATGAAGGCTCATCGTTGAATGCGACATTATAATTATTTTCTGTCACATTAGCGGTCAACAATTCTCCGTCCTTATAAATATTATACGACTCTGCAAATTCATTTTCATCCCATTCCAATTCAACGACCTTATCGTTGGCATTGACATTAATTTTGAGATTAGCAGGAACAATCTCTGTATCTATTGGGCAATAGGTAAATGTCATTTGGTCGCCCGTCTCCGATATATTACATATGTTAAACGTAAGATCCTCTGTATTTTTGTTGAGGAAAGGATATGGATCAGTATTTATGTTAAACTCCGTTCTTTCATGATTTTTAGAGAAAGCCGCAGCATTGATGGAGCCATTTTGTGTTTGCGAGCCTCCAGGACGGAAGATATAAACCTCGTCAAAAGTGTCATATCCGTTGTAATCGGCGCAGCCATGATAACGAGTGTCAATCCTGTAGATGAGCAACCCGCTTGTAGGCAGACCTTTTTCGAAGAAATTGTTTTTGTTTCTAAATTCCAAAAGATAGAACTGATTCGGATTGTTTGAAGCTATCTTATAGCAGTTTCTTCTTCCGCCTTCCCACGAGTTGGCTTCTATCGTGTAGGTGCCGTATTCTGTTATCTCTGGAATCTCATCGATCCATGTTCCGTATTTATATTTCATGTATGTTGACGAATGTTGCGGAGGGTTGGCGTTAGCGCACATCAGATCCCATGGTCCTGACGGAGAGAGATAGTCAGTGCCAGAAACATAATGATATAAATCGGGGAAGCCGAGAGAGTGCGACATCTCGTGACATAATGTCGAGACACTGAAATAAGTAGACGTCTCCAATTGGAAGTTAAATGTTCCTACTCGCTTGCCGTTGATGTATGCTTCTTCGCCATACATCGACCACATGTGAGGCCACAATAAATCAGACCAATCACCGACATTACCCTTGACGACAAAGATCACATTATCGATATAACCGTCATTGTTACGGTCGATGTTCAATGTGTCTGGAACATAGTCGGCGATGAATTCTATCGCTCTCTTCAAAAGTGGGAATTCACGTTCCGCCTGATTCGTGTATCCTTCAGGATTTGTCGTTGGATTATAAGGCTGATAATAATTTCTCGGATATATGTCTTCGTAAGCTATAATCTTGTCGCCTTCAGGCATCGGATAATAATGCGACACCATCGACAACTGGTTATAGGTAGCTTTCTTGAAATAGTTGTTCATTGAGATGTCGTAATATCCATTTGCATTGAACATCGACTCCATCGTCGACGCTGATGTCGTCATGTCGGCATCTCCTTTAAACTTGATGAAAACGACGATGTTATTATAAACACCATGATTCAAGACTTCATCGTCAGTATCTTTGACATCTCTCATCATTGTAGTTTTCTCTTGTCTTCTCTTATGGTAGTCATCTTGAGAAATCATGACATTTGGTCTTAACCCCAAAGCCTTAGGATCTGTTATGCCAGCAACATATTCTGTCGGTACTACATTTCCTCTCGCATCGACCGTTGCATATACAAAATAACCGTTCTCCGCCTGCACAATAGTGAAACCGTCGGCATCATGAAGTCGGTTATAGAACTCGTCGCCCGAAGCGAAACAATGCAGTTCTGTTCCGTCCGGTTGTTTCAATATCTTCTTTACATTTTGAAATGGAGCTGAAAAGACTGATGTAGCTCCAAGTAGCAACATTGCTAAAAGTAATATTCTAATTCTCATAGTAGTGGTTTATTTTAATTCATAATTTATAATTCATAATTCATAATTTTCAATTCGATTGAGACGCACCAATTACTTATTGTTTATTCTCAAAGGTGTAATGTGTCACGTCTCTACATAATTTTCAACTTTCAACTTTCAATTTTCAATTCGGTTGAGACGCACCAATTACAGATTGTTTATTTTCAAAGGTGTAATGTGTCACGTCTCTACATAATTTTCAATTTTCAACTTTCAATTTTCAATTCGATTGATACGCACCAATTACATCGTGTTTATTTTCATCGGTGTAATGTGTCACGTCTCTACATTAATTTTCAATTTTCAACTTTCAATTCAATGGAGAGACGCACCAATTACATATTGTTTATTCTCAAAGGTGTAATATGTCACGTCTCTACATAATTTTCAATTCAATTGTCGTTTCCTTCAAGTATTATCACTATTTCGCCTTTGACTTCTTTATGTGTGAAATATTCCGTCACTTCGGCGAGGGAACCTCTTGCGTTTTCTTCGTGAATTTTTGTCAGTTCTCTTGCCACCGATACACGACGTTCCGGTCCGCACACTTCCATCAGTTGTTGCAATGTCTTGACGAGACGGAATGGTGATTCATATAATATTGTGGTGTACTGGTTTTTCGCTATCTCGTTGATTTTTGTCTGACGACCTTTCTTATGAGGCAGGAAACCTTCGAATATGAAATGGTCGGCTGAGAGTCCTGAGTTGACGAGAGCTGGCACGAAGGCTGTTGCTCCTGGAAGACATTCCACTTCTACGCCGAGACGTATGCATTCTCTCACGAGCAGAAAGCCAGGGTCGGAGATTGCGGGAGTGCCGGCGTCTGTAACCAAAGCCATCTTCTCCCCTGCGAGGATACGCTCCGCAAATGCCGTGACGACCTTATGTTCGTTGTTGATATGAAAGGCCGACATCGGCTTGCTGATATTATAATGACGTAACAAATTACCGCTCGTACGAGTGTCTTCCGCCAAGATAACATCCACTTCTTCACGTAAGATACGCAAAGCTCGCAAGGTTATGTCTTCTAAATTACCTATCGGTGTCGGAACTAAATATAATTTCATAATTCACAATTCATAATTCACAATTCATAGTTCGATTATGCATTATGCATTATGAATTATGAATTGATATAAATCTTCTTTCCACTAAATCGCTTAATTTCTTATATGCTTCCGATTCACAATCCCATTGGAACTCGATCTGAAGCTCACTCATATATGTCACAGCACCAAGATGTGTCGTGAAATTGTTCAAGGCTTTTATCGACCTGTTGTATTTCTCCATGCTGCCACCGAACAATTCGTTAAGAAGCAGAAACTTGTCATTGATACCTATTGCAGTTGTCAAGTCGGTGATAGGTTTCTTTTGCAGACGAGCTGCAAGACTTGTGTCTTCCGCATTTCCAAACACATCGCCAAGAGTTGCCTGCTGATTATTAGTCGTCGGTTCTTCTCTTACAATCCTATATGCCCTGATTCCAGAATCAGACTCCGAATCATCATCATCTTCTTCTTCATCTTCATCTCCGTCTTCATCAAAATCTACTTCATCAAAATCTTCATCATCGCCAAATTCATTACTATCACTATCTTCTTCAATATCGTCGTCTTCAGCAAGATCGTCTTCTTCAATGCTGTCTTCTTCTTCAACATCGTTATCATCTGTAAAATCCCAAACCATATCTATTCGTTCCTCACTCTCCGTTTCCGTTCTTGTCTCTGTTCCCACACTATCTTCCACTTCCATAGGAATAGAATCGACATCCATATTACATCTCACCGAACATACCGTATCATACAACTTACGAGTATTCTCCATAAGCATATCCACGTCAAGCTGACTCATCAGTTTGTTGTTTCTAATCAGAAAACTAACCTGATTCGACATCTTGCCCAATATCTCGGCTATTGAAAAAATCACACTATTTTGTTCATTATTTTTCTGTTCCATATCAAATATTTTATACTTTTGCTAAGCAGAACAAAAATACATTTTTTTTGAATATATTTTACACTATAACGATTAAAAATCTTTAATAATATATGATTATGAAAAAGTCTAAAAAGTTATTGGCAGTGTTATCAATCTTGTTGATGACCTTTGCTGTAAACGGTCAACAGACATCCGACGATGTTCAATCGAAAGCCAAGAAAGAGAAGATCTACAACGAGAAAGGTGAACTCATCAAGCAGGGATGGAATTTTGGGCCGCTTCCTGTCGTAGGTTATAACTCCGACCTCGGCTTTCAATATGGTGCTTGTGTCGATATTTTCAATTACGGCGACGGCTCACGTTATCCTAAATTCGATTACAAGATGAATCTTGAAGTCTCGGCTTATACTAAAGGTTCGCTCAACCTTCGTTTCTACGGCGACTTCTACAACCTTCTTCCAAACTCGCGTCTTTTCGTTGATGCCGGTTATTTCACCGACAAACGTTTTGAGTTTTATGGTTTCAATGGTTATGCTTCTCCTTTTTTCCCTCGTCTTTCTGCATGGGAAAATGATCGACCTGAGGAATTATTTTTCTTCAATGACCTTATGCCAGGTGCTAAGGGGAAGACCACATTTTATTTAATGAATCGTAATCAGTTCAGATTCAATTCAAGTTTGCGCCGTCAATTTGGTTTTGGTGAGCATTTGTATTACGGATTTGGCTTGAGTTATTTCAATTATGACATGGGTAAATTAAATATTGACAAATATGGAGATGTTGTTACATTGTACGACATCTATTGTCTGAGCGGTCTCATCAGAGAAAACGAAGCCGATGGCGGTAACGTCACTCAACTCAAACTCGCTTTCATATACGATTCTAAAAACCATGACAGCGACCCTACAAAAGGTGCTTATTTTGAAGCTACTTTAACAGGAGCCCCTGACTTTATTGATGGTGATGGTTATAGTCATCTAACTTTCAATGCAGTATGGCAGCATTATCTTCCTATCGTAAAAGATAATCTCACTTTTGCATATCGTATCGTAACACAGAATGTCGTCGCTGGTGAGATCCCTTATTATGCGATGTTCAACTCCAACATGTTGTTTTATAAGAAGATGTCGACAGATGCCATGGGTGGAAGTAATTCTGTCAGGGGTATAAACAGAAACAGAGTCGTTGGTCAAGGTTATGCTTGGCTTAATGCTGAGATACGTTGGAAAATATTAAAATTCCAATTTATCAATCAAAACTGGAACATAGCTCTCAACCCATTTTTTGATGCAGGTATGGTGACGCAAAGTTTCCGTCTTGAAGAACAAGAGCAGGCTTGGGATTTATTGAGAGAAAACTATGATGTTAACAATGAGTTTCTTATCGATCCCATATACAGCGGAGAGAAAGAAGGTATACATACCTCGGCAGGCTGTGGACTTAAGATAATCATGAACAAAAATTTCATCATCTCCGCTGAAGCCGCAAAAGCGCTTGACGCAAGAGACGGCAATGGATTGAGAATGTATATTGGGTTTAATTATTTGTTCTGATGACACACATGTAGGGACGTGGCATGCCGCATCTGTACGGACGTGGCATGCCGCGTCCCTACATGATTATCATTTTTTAACAAAATACAAATAAGAATAAAACAATTTCTACGTTTGAAACATTAATAATTTAAAATAACTTTTATGAAAACATTGAGAAGATTAACTCTTATGATGGTTGCTTTGTTGATGACAGCGACCATCGCTTTCGCGCAAAAACCTAACATCCGTATTTTAGCAACAGGCGGAACTATCGCAGGCACAGGTGGTTCATCAACGGCAACAAACTACACCGCTGGTCAGATGGCTATCGCTACCTTGTTGGAAGCTGTTCCTGAATTACAAGACATCGCTAATGTTGAAGGAGAACAAGTCGTACGTATCGGCTCTCAAGATATGAGCGACGAAGTTTGGCTCATCTTAGCGAAGAAAATCAACGAATTATTAAATAATCCTAATGTCGACGGCATCGTCATCACTCACGGCACCGACACCATGGAAGAAACAGCCTACTTCTTGAATCTCACAGTTCACAGCGACAAACCTGTGGTCTTGGTTGGTGCGATGCGTCCTTCAACAGCTATCAGCGCCGACGGTCCTCGTAACCTTTACAACGCCGTCGTTACAGCAGCAGCTCCAGAGTCGAGAGACAAAGGCGTTCTCGTCGTGATGAACGACAAGATCCTCGGAGCAGAAAGCGTGACCAAGATGCACACCACAGGCGTCGATACTTTCCAGGCTCCTAACGCTGGCGCACTCGGATACGTATTCAACAGCAAGGTCTTCTATAACCAGGAACCTCTTAAGAAACATACTACCGCTTCAGTGTTTGACGTTACAAACTTAGACAAACTTCCTAAAGTCGGTATCGTTTACAGTCACGCAGGCGTCAATGCCGACATGGTTGAACCAATGTTAAAGAACGACTATCAAGGCATCGTTCACGCTGGTGTAGGTAATGGCAACATTCACAAAGACGTATTCCCAGTATTGGAAAAAGCACGTAAGAAAGGTATTCATGTCGTTCGTTCATCACGCGTCCCGACAGGACCAAGCACATTAGATAACGAAGTCGATGACGCTGCATATCAGTTCGTGGCATCACAACAGCTCAACCCACAGAAAGCTCGTATCTTATTGATGCTCGCCTTGACAAAAACCAACGACTGGCAAGAAATACAGGAATATTTTAATGAGTATTAATCGCAATGAGCTATGAGCTGCGAGCTATGAGAGATTATTGCTCATTACTCATGGCTCGGAGCTCATATCCTAAAAATAAAAAATATGAAAAAACTTTTAACATTATTAATTGTCGCTTTATGCGTTATTGGAGCAAACGCTCAGGAATTGTCTCTCTCTAAAGGCTCGAATACATCTTTATTTGAAGAAGTCAGTGGCATAAAGAAGAAGACAGACAAGTTCAATCTTTACATGAATATGAACGGCAGCTTCGATGCTATGTTCAACGACAACGGCTTCGATTACGGCAAGTTCAATATGCGTCAGCTTCGTATCGAGGCTAAAGGCAATGTCAACGAATGGCTTTCATATCGCTGGCGTCAACGTCTCAACCGTCCTAACAACGGCGGCGATAATATCGACAACCTTCCTACTTCAATCGACATCGCCGGTATCGGAGTAAAATTAGGTGACAAGTTCTCCATCTTCGCCGGTAAACAATGTGCAGCTTACGGCGGATTCGAGTTCGATGCTAACCCAATCGAGATTTATGAATACAGCGACATGATCGAATATATGAGCAACTTCATGACAGGTATCAATATCGGTTACGATTTTACAGATAAGCAACAGCTTAACTTCCAAGTCTTGAATAGCTTGAATGGCGATTTTTATAGCATGTATGGCGAGTTCAATCCAGTGATGGGTTGCTTCGGTGAATATATAGAAGCTATTCCTTCAAAACTTCCTTTGGTTTATACTTTGAACTGGAACGGCAATTTCGCTAATATTTACAAGACACGTTGGTCGGCATCTATCATGAGTCAGGCTGAAGGCAAGAACTTATATTACTTCGCTCTCGGTAATGAATTGACACTCGGTAAATTCAATATGTATTTTGACGTAATGTACTCAAATGATGCTATTGATCGTTCAGGTATTATGACAGAAATTGTTGGAGAAGTTCATGGTCATAATATCTTTAAAACCTCATATTTATCATTGGTAACAAAGTTGAATTATCGTTTTGCCGAGAAATGGAATGTCTTTGTGAAAGGCATGTACGAGACAGCTTCGGTCGTTGACCATACAGATCCTCGTGCGTATCCATTTATTATAAATGGCAAATATCGCACATCATTAGGTTATCTCGGTGGTATCGAATATTATCCGATGGAAAGCAACTTACATTTCTTCCTCACATACGTAGGACGTCATTATATGTATGAAGAAATTGCTGTTGGTCATAAAGACTACAGCACAAACCGTGTTTCGTTAGGATTCATTTATCAATTACCGATGTTTTGATAGAATCTGATTTTTTTCACTTTGAACTTTGAACTTTGAGCTTTGAACTTTGAGCTATGAGCTTTGAACTTTGAGCTATGAGCCTTGAACTTTGAGTCAAGACTTGTAGCTCTTAGTTTATAAAGTCGTAAGCAATTTTATGATTATTTCTCGCAAAGACGCAAAGGAACGCAAAGTTCAAAACCCAACAGATAACAGCCTTAGTTCAATAGCCTTAGTTCAACAATCTTAGTTCAACAATCTTAGTTCAACAATCTTAGTTCAACAGCCTTAGTTCAACAGCCTTAGTTCAACAACCTTAGTTCAACAACCTTAGTTCAACAACCTTAGTTCAACAACCTTAGTTCAACAGCCTTAGTTCAACAGCCTTAGTTCAATAGCCTTAGTTCAACAGCCTTAGTTCAACAGCCTTAGTTCAATAGCCTTAGTTCAAAAGCCTTCTCAGATTCTCAAGTTTTCAGATTCTCAGATTCTACTTAATGACAATCTTGTCGTTAGAATTATTTCTGTTACCGAGCACTAATCTTAATTCGAAGTATGAATACTCTTCTCCTAAGACTTCTCGGGCTGAGCTGCTTGATGTGTCGCCTGTCTCATCAAAATATTCCTTTATAGTGTCGTAATGTTCTTTGCTGACGAAATCGGTCGCGTCATACAAACCACATTTCACGATCTTATATATATGCGATTCGATGGTGCTTCGCGCTAAGCCTCTTTCTTTAGCGATGTCATCGATTGTGCGACCTTCATCCAATAGTTCCAAAGTCAACGACTCACTTCTCGAGAGGTTCATCTCTCTGACAGAATCTTCGTCGTCGAACGCCATCTTCTTAAAACCTTGATATTCCAAGACTATATTGATAATGTCGGCACCGAAATTCTTGATACGTGTCGGTCCTAACTTAGAGATATCTTTGAGTTCCTTAACGGAAACGGGTTTCTTCTTGACAATATCCACCAAAACATTCTTAGGTAAGATACGAAACTCCTCGACTTCTAACTCCTCCGCCTTTCTCTCAACCCACCATCTCAGCCTGTCCATCAGCGGTTTGTCTTTCTTATCGACTGACTTCGACTTCAACTTGGAAGACTTCAGACCTTCCGACTCGACTGTTTTCTTATTTTTCACCTCAAGATATTTCTCCACGTCGAAACCATTTTTCGCGACATCAAGACAAGCCGTCTTTACGAAAAGTATCTCCCTGATAATATTTATGATTTCCTTCACTAAAGTATTGACAGCCTTATTGTCGGTCTCATGAATCAGGTCGCCGATATTTTCCATATCATTAAGTTTCTCAAAGAAATAAGCGGAGGCTTTTCTTATTCTTTCTTGAAGGAAAGAGAAATCGGTATCATTATGTTGCGCCAATATCGAATCAACCTGACGATAGAATTTCATCGACACATCAATGATTTCCGTCCTGAAGTTCTGACGACGCTCTGTTATCTTATCCACTGTCTCTTTTCCGAAGATATTGTCATTTTCCCTTACCGCTTTGGCGAGACGGTTTATATGTAGTTCCAAGTCGTTGAATGAAAACAACTCCATGATCATCTGATGATAAAACTTCCATTCTTCTCTCGCAAGCTGCTTCTCATCAGGTTCCAACGAAGGGATCTGTTCCACATAATTATTAATCACATTATCGTTAAACAGGACATTTCTCGACATTTTGGCTTTAAGCACCAAACCATCCAAAGAAGTACAACGACTTAACGCGACGTAGACCTGACCGTGAGCGAACGCCATCTCAGCATTGAGAATCACCTTCTCGAACGTAAGACCCTGACTTTTATGTATCGTAATTGCCCAAGCTGTTTTCAGCGGAATCTGAGTGAAACTGCCGATTTCCTTCTCCTCTATCTCGTTAGTATCTTCATTAAGTGTATATTCGAAATTCTGCCACTGAACCGGTGTCACGTTGATGAGAGCATCATCACATTGAACCATAAGTCCTTCTCTCTTATCATACGAGACAATCTTACCGATCTTGCCGTTATAATATTGTTTCTCTGCTGAAGGATCATTTTTTACGAACATGACCTGTGCCCCGACTTTCAGCTCCAATATTTCCTTAGTAGGATAAGCGTTCTCGGGGAAGATGCCTTCTATCTTGGCTTCGAAAGTCAGAAGCTCCGATTGTAACGCTTCAAGTTTAGTCTCGTTAATATCATCCGCCTGATAGTTATGTGTCGTCAGAGTTATATAGCCTTCTTTATCGTGAGGGTTGAAATTCGGGAGATAGCGTGAGTTGAGCATATCGAGATTCTTAGTATCGAGGCAGTTGTTTCTCACCTGGTTAAGTATCTCTATAAAAGTGGTGTCGTTCTGACGGAATATATGTTTCAGTTCAATACAGATGTAAGGATTATTTTGCAGGACGTGACTGTCGAAGAAATACACCGATTTATAGTAAGGTTGCAGCAGCTCCCATTCGTTAGGTCGAGCCACCGGTGCAAGTTGTTGTATATCGCCTATCATAAGCAGTTGCACGCCGCCGAAAGCCTTGTTGTTACGTCGTGCTTTGCGCAACACTGCATCTACGGCATCGAGGAGGTCGGCACGTACCATGCTAATCTCGTCGATAACGAGGAGGTCTAAGCTGCGCATGATCTTCAGTTTGGTCTTGTTAATCTTCTGCGCATTCAAACCTGTCACAGGCAACGACTTTGATACTGTTCCGGTGTCTGGCACGATAGGACCGAAAGGCAACTGAAAGAAAGAATGTATCGTCACGCCACCTGCATTGATGGCAGCCACACCTGTCGGTGCTACAATAACCATTCTTTTATATGTATTGACAGCTAAGTTACGGAGAAATGTCGTCTTTCCCGTACCTGCCTTACCGGTAAGAAAGATATGAACGTCTGTGTTCTGCACAAACCTATTCAGCATCTCAATCTTCTCATTCTTGATAACATTCATATCACACATTAATCTTGACTGTAATTATAATTTTCTTAAAGCTATTCTAAAGGTAGTGCCTTGTCCGACTACAGAAGATTTCACGAAGATCTTGCCTTTATGATAGTCTTCCACTATACGTCGTGCGAGTGAGAGTCCGAGACCCCAGCCGCGTTTCTTGCTGGTATATCCAGGTTTAAAGATCTCTTTAAAGGCCGAGCGTTGCATTCCCTTACCTGTGTCGGTAATATCTATAAACACGTTTTCGGCATCTTCCGTCATCTCCACTGTAAGTCGACCTTGATCTTCCATAGCATCGAGAGCATTTTTAGTAAGATTCTCGAGCACCCAGCTGAAGAGTGCCGCATCGAGAGGCACAATGATTTCCCTCTCTGGGATTTTAAGGTCGAACTCGAACTTATTGTTAGAGAAACGTCGTTTGAGATAGTTCATCGTGTCATTGACAGCTGCTGTAAGGTCGTGAGGCTGTAATGTCGGGATGGATCCTACTTTAGAGAAACGCTCCGTTATCGTCTTCATCCTATCTATGTCTTTTTCCATCTCCGTCGTACCTATGAAAGGAGTGTCTTGCAGTTTCAGCAATTCAATCCAACCCACGAGCGAGGTAAGCGGCGTCCCGATCTGATGAGCCGTCTCCTTCGCCATACCAGCCCACACCTGATTCTGCTCCGAACGTCGCGCATAGCTGAAAAGAAGATATGCCACTATTATAAAGAAGGTAAAGACCAATATCTGCACTATAGGGAAATATCTCACTATACGAAGCAAGTCGGAACTGCGATAGTAGATGTAAGCCTTCTCACCATCTAAATAATTCACCTTTATAGGCATATTCTCCTCACTCATAATCTCAAGCTGTCGCTCTACATAATCGCTGTTGTTCATCATTGAAGCATCCAAGTTGCCGAAACTAAGAATCTCTTTCTGCGACTGATCTAAGATGATGACCGGTACACCAGCAGCATTGTCGGCGACATCGCTGATAAAGAAATCGAACATATCGTCAAGAACATTACGTAACTCAGTGTATATTAGTGATTCATTATAATATAAGAAAGAAATATTCCCGTATATGTCAATCTTTATCGGAGGATATATGCTGAAGTCATCCTGCATCTCGTCATCGAAGAAAACCTTGTCTTGATGTTTCTTCGGCAAGTTGATGGAAAGCGTGATGTTATTGTCGGCATCGGCGATGACGACCGGAATACTGATGTTACTTTGTATAATATCGAGATAGACACTGATGTTCTCATCGGAGGTAGCCGCCAAGAAACGTCGATACGCCATCGCGAGAAGCTCGACCCGTTTGCTTTCCTGATTACTCACCTCATTGAAAAATGATTCGGTATAATTCATCAGCTCGGCATGAGTCTGGACCGCCTCCGCCCACATCGTCATCTGACGCTGCTCCTGCATCGCAAAACGTTTTACGAGATTATTGGTGTAATACATCGAAAGAATGACTATCACGACAGCGATGATAGACAGAACTATCTTCCATCTTTTTTTTCTCGCATATAAATCTATATTTATGTTTCCTATTTTCATATCTGAATATTACCATACAAACTTACTAAAAAAACGACTTTGTCGCAATCGAATTGTCTATATTTTACAAAAAAATTATTTCAAACTATTTTTAAAAAAAATCGTAACTTTACAAAAAATTTATGTAAATAAAAATTAACTTATGAAGTACATCTTATCTATATTGATGATTGTAGGTCTTACACTCTCATCCTATTCAAAATCAAAGGAAGTCGGAGAAAACATCGACGTGACACATTACGAAATCCATCTCAACGAGATCAACGTTGCAGACAGAATTATAGATGCTACGACAATAATAACTTTAAAAACGTTAACATCTATTGACGGAATAGAGTTGGAGTTGAAGTCGCTTGATGTCACTTCTGTCACTTCTGACGATGCAATTATTAATAATTTTTCACAAAACGGCGACGTTTTAAGCGTCACTTTCGGAAATACTGTTACCGCCAACACTACGATTTCTCTTACCGTCAATTATGGCGGAACTACTTTCAACGAGAATTGGGGCGGCATCCACTGGAGCAACGATTACGTATATAACTTAGGTGTAGGCTTCGACAGTCAGCCTCATAATCTTGGAAAGACTTGGTTTCCTTGCGTCGATAATTTCACCGACAAGGCATCATTTGATTTATATATCACATATCCCGACAATATGTTATCATCGTGCGGCGGACTTCTATCTGCGACTACAGATAACGGCGATGGAACAAAGACCGATCATTGGGTCGTAAGTCAGGAGATAGCGACATACCTCATGTCGTTTGCCATCGGCGATTTCGTCTTATGGGAAGACACTTACGAAGGCATCGAACGCGACATACCTATCAATGTGTACGCAAAATCGAACCAGATAGATAAGGTCGAAGCTACTTTCGCTAACACCAAGGCTTTCGCCGCTTTCTTTGAAGACAAGTTCGGACCTTATCCTTTCAACAGAATATCATACGTCAGCACCAATCTCGGTTGCATGGAACACGTCGACAATGTGGCTCTCGCAAGCTCTTTGATAACCGGCACTACCAATATGGACAGCGACTTCTTCATCTCGCACGAGATGTCGCATTCGTGGTTCGGTAACAAAGTCACATGTGCCAGCGCAGCCGAAATGTGGCTCAACGAAGGATTCGCCACTTTCTGTAATAACTATTATTTCACTGAGTTCTATGGCGACGATTTCTATTACGATGCCATGGATGCGTTGATTGACGACATCATCATGTCGTGCCATACTAAAGAAGGCTGGATTCCTTTGAACGAGCTTCCTTTAGATATCACATACGGCACGATGGCTTACGATAAAGGTGCGGTAGTGGCTCACACCCTGATGAATTATTTAGGAAGAGAGACTTTCAACGACGCCATGAAATACTATCTCAATAAATTCGATTCTAAATCAGCTTCTTCAGAAGACTTATGCGAAGCGTTGTCGGAAGCAACCGGTATCGACATGAACGATTTCTTCGAGGCGTGGGTCTACACTCCAGGAAGTCCGGTTTATTATGTACAACATTTTACGGCAGAGCCCGACGGAGATAAATTTGACGTAAACATCAATATGATACAAGATCATAGAGGTGCAGAACATATCGGCGACGGCGTTCGTTACGAACTCACTTTCGTTGATGAGGACTGGAATATGCATAGCGAGATGATAAATTGGGACGGACAAAACGCGAATATAAACCTGACGCTTGACTTCGAACCCGTTGCTATTTTATGCGACATCAACAACAAATTCGCTGACGCTTGTCACGATGAGACCTTCGTTATCAATAAGACAGGTAGCAAAGAGCTTGCAGCGGCTAAGTTCAAAGCTATAGCAGAAGAGATTAGCGACTCCACATTATTACGTGTCGAACATCGCTGGGTAGGACCGACTTCAGTTGGCGAGATTCCTGAAGGACTTACAATTTCGTCTGACCGTTATTGGACGATACGCCGAATCGACAAGGGCACTTCTAAGATCAAAGGTGAGTTTCAATATCATAACAACAGCACATACGACGCGAACCTTCTCGTAAATGAAAACGATTCCATCGTGCTTCTATATCGTCCTGATGGTTCACGACAATGGCAATCTATTGATTATGTATTCCAAGGAACGAATACATTCGGAAGAATGACCGTCGATGAAGTGATGAACGGCGACTATGTCCTTGGCGTATGGGATGAAGAACACGCCACAACAAACGAGATATACAACGATTCAAACATCAACGTTTATCCCAATCCCACCAAAGGCGAAATCAACATTGAACATAAAAACGATTTTGAAGGAAAGATTATAATTACCAATCAATCGGGACAGGTTGTTAAGGAATTAACAAGTGAAAACGAAAATACGACATTCAACCTTACAGAAGAACTGCCGTCAGGAATTTATCACTTAAATATTTTTAACAAAGACGAAAAGATATTCAGCACCAAACTTGTTTTGGAATGATTCATTTGTGACGAGAGAATCTTACGATAAAAAAATAATCTGACAGTCTGTTTCGTATTAAAAAAAGTCTTATCTTTGCATCGCAATTTGATGGGGCATTAGCTCAGTTGGCTAGAGCGTTTGACTGGCAGTCAAGAGGTCATGAGTTCGATTCTCATATGCTCCACATGATAAGACAAAAGGCTAATGGCTAAAGACGAAGGTTTTGTAAGTCATTAGTCTTTTTTTTGAAATAATTTTAAAACATATTTATATCATGGATTCCTCAGTATTAAAGTTTTCCGACATCGTTGCAGCTCGTAACACCTTAAGAGGCGTTGCTAAACAAACTACCATCTTACATTCCAAGTCGTTTTCACAAATGTCTGACGCCAATATTTTCTTAAAGTTAGAGAATATGCAGACTACCGGCGCGTTTAAGGTAAGAGGTGCGTACAACAAACTTGCGAACCTGTCGGCTGAGGAGAGAGCCAAAGGCGTTGTAGCGGCATCGGCTGGTAACCACGCACAAGGCGTAGCCTTCTCAGCGACTAGACTCGGCATGCAAAGCACCATCTTCATGCCTATCTTCACGCCTCCTTTGAAAGTGCTCGCCACAAAAGGCTACGGTGCTAATGTAGTCCTCGCCGGCGACTCCTTCGACGACGCTGCCATAGCTTCTAAAGAATATATCAAAGAACATAACGCCACATACATACATCCATTCAACGATCCGCTCATCATAGCAGGTCAAGGTACTATAGGGTTGGAGATCCTCGAACAGCAGCAGGATGTCGACGCCATCATCGTCCCTATCGGCGGCGGCGGTCTTATAGCAGGTATCGCTATGGCGGTAAAAGAAATGAATCCGAAAATCAAGGTCATCGGCGTGAACGCAGCAGGAGCAGCATCAACAGTGGCATCGCGTCAAGCTAATGAGATAATAACATTACCTACGGTGTCGACAATAGCCGACGGTATAGCCGTGAAGACTCCTGGCGATCTTACCTTCGAAATAATACAAAAATACGTCGACGATGTCGTCAGCGTGACAGATACTGAAATCGCACATACAGCATATCTTCTCTTACAAAGAGCCAAGATCTTAGCAGAACCGGCAGGCGTCACTTCAGTGGCAGCAGCGTTATATAACAAAGCAAACCTCAAAGGAATGAACGTGGTGCCAGTAGTGAGCGGCGGTAATATCAATATGCAGATCCTCGAACAGATAATCGAAAAAGGCATGGTTGAGGAAGGTCTTCGCGCTACAGTAAGAGTGATCGTCCCAGACCAATCAGGCGAACTCAAGAAAATATTGTCTATATTCGAAGGTCTTAAAGTCAATATTTACGACATCAACCACGAACGCTCAACAAATAACGTCGAGGTTGGAAAGACGATGCTGACAATCAGAATGAATCTTCAAGACAAGAACCAGCTCAACACCATCGTCATGATGCTCCGCGAACACGGACTCAACTGCGAGGTGGCAAGCTGAATAACGAATTTTAGAATTTTAGAACTTTAGAATCTTAGAAGCAAAATTCCAGAATTCTAAAATTCTAAAGTTTTGGTAATGTTGCGGAAATCTCCTATGTCCACAATGTCTCCATCTTCTAACCATATAAAAACAGGAAATCGTCCGTAGGTAATCTCTATGGCTTGTCTCGGATTTATCTTCCAGTAGGAGAGATCTTCCGTATCAGTTTCTTTAATAAAATTAAGAATACCGTCATCGCTTCCCCAGATGAAGATGTTGACATTCCCAGTATCTGTTCCTTTCCTCTTCATTATCATAGAAAGTTTCTTAACGCCCAAATGACAATATTTACATCCTGAGCTCACTATCGCTATCATCAGGTTTCTCTCCCTTGTTTCAAGAACAGCCGTACTGTCGAGAACAATAGTGTCATTTTCAAAATTAATTTTAACAATATCATCAAAAGATTCTTGTAAGACATAGCTGCTTATCTCTTTCTCTTCAGAATAGATCTTATTGTAGATGACATCGGGAGGTGAAACCACGAAGACGATTAATAATGTAGAAGTTGCAATTAACAATGAACTTTGAGCTTTGAACTTTGAACTTTGAACTTTGAGCTTTGAGCTTTGAACTTTGAACTTTGAGCTTTGAACGTTGAACTTTGAGCTTTGAACGTTGAACTTTGAACTTTGAGGTTTGAGGTTTGTCCATTTGTCAATAGAGAGCAGAATCATCGCAATTACATTCTTGATTATTGATTCTACCGGACTTAGTTCGACGAGTTCGCCGAAGCAATGGCAATTGGTGTCGTTACGGAAAATGGCGGTATATATCAGAAAAAGCGTGAACAGGATCAGAACGGTCATTGTAGCATTCCATGTGAATTTATAATTAACTTTAAGGATTAAGAACAATCCTAAGATAAATTCGCCTGCTATTATTATTCGTGACACGAATGATGTCAGGAGGAAGTTAAGAACATTGAAACTATAGATATAAATCTCGAATTCGTCTATCGACATTAATTTAAGAATGGCGGCGATGACAAACATGCCGCCAATTCCTATTCGTAGAGTATCTTTTATTACTTTATAGTTCATAGTTTATAGTTTATAGTTCATAGTTCATAGTTTATAGTAGTTGAAAAGTTTATAGTTCTTAGTTCTTAGTTTATAGTTCATAGTTTATAGTTTATAGTAGTTGAAAAGTTCTTAGTTCTTAGTTCATAGTTCTTAGTTCATAGTTTATAGCAGTTGAAAAGTTTATTTTATAGATTCGTAGATCAGATTCTTGAGTCGTAACGTTTCTTGGATGAGATGGACATCTTCCTCGCTGCCGGACGGATTACCTAAGTCTAATATACTCTTTCTTTTCAGTTTGAACTTCATATCATCCATATCGCCGCTTATCACTATTCCTAATTTTCTGAAGAGCCAAGGATTTGACATTCCTAATCTATAGTCGAAGGTCATATTCAGGTTGTGACGACCTCCTACCACAGCCTGGTATTTATCGACCGTAATAAGTGTCGGATAAACATCTACCTCATTTCTGAAAGCTGTGATTTCCACATCAAGCTTATCAATCTTATTGTGTTCTTTATCCTTAAATCTCAAGATGCGGCCTAATTTTCTATATGTCTCGTTATCGAGTATTACGAGGTCTTTTCCGTGGATTGCCGTCGCGCCTCTCAATGTCGACATTTTAGGGTCATAATTCGATTTAAGATATGTCTCTGCCGCGATATGGAACTCTGCTCTTCCGGCAAACGAACTAAGCATCGGGACAAGAGTGTCGAGTTCAGGAATAAGGTCTATCATCTCAGCTATGTCAATCTCGATAAGATGCAGGGCAAATCCCACATAGAGATGATTCTTGCGTGGCGACTTATACATCGCGGTCAGTTCCATAGTGGCAGCATCGGAGGTGAATCCCATTTCATTAAGTACCAAAATACCGTCCTTTACAGTCAAACCGCCGCCTATATCGTGAAGATTCATCTCACCTACAATAGCCTTATCAATTTTTGTGTTCAACGTTACATCTATGCCGAGCGGCACTATAAACGGGTTATCCTCTTTCTGAACAGTATCTAACTCCACAACCTCTTCCGCCACGACTGTCGTGTCGCCCATGCCGCTGAACATCTCCATAATATAGTTTACATCAGTGTAGTTAGAGGTAAAATCCAACTTACCTTTCAAGAGAGCTTCTTTTCTTATGAACTCATCAACATCCATAAACCTACCTTTCAGTTCGAAGTCGGAATCTCCTAAAAGAACTCTGCTGTTCTGTATTTCAATACCGGTGCTGTCGTACTGAAAATCTATTGAAGGGATATATACAGGTGTCGGGATGTCGGTCATCGTAAAGACAGCCTTATTAAGTTTGATGCCGGCGTGAGGATTCCACTGTAGAAGCAAGTCTTCCTGATCGTCGTCATAATTAGCGGAGACGTTAAATTCAATGTTTTCAGTATCAAAGCTCATCTCCTCTCCCATCTTGAAAGAAAGACTGTCGCCAGAATAAGTCGCTATATATGTGGCATCATTACTATTTTCTTTCATAAACATAGCGACAGAGCCGTATGGTTTGTTAGCGAAGAAATTCATGTCATCCATTGAGGCATCTATTCTTGAGAATGAATAATCGGCATATACCGACATAGGGACATTATCATCTAAGATATTTGAGACCTGAGCATTGACATTATAATCTTTAAGACCTGCTACAATCATATCGGCAACTCTTGCATCCAAGTTCGTACCTTTGATTTCCACTGCTGCAAGTCCATTCATCAAGTCTTCAGAAACAGGATTCGGCAAAGTCAGGCTGACATCAAGTCTGTCGGCTGTAACATTGATGGTGTCGTAATAAACGATATTCATATTATCCCATTGCATATTACCATTTACTTTAGCGTTCATCAGATCCATATTGGTAATCTGATGATTGTTCACTGATGCTGTAGCATCGAGCTTTATCTTACCTTCCGCCACAATATCTTCCGGGATGAACGATTGCAGCTCGTTGAGGTCGGCAACTGCATTGAGTTTAATATTGCAATACATCTTATCCATCACGTCTTTGATAGTTCCCGACAAGGACAATGATGAATTAGACATATTAGCATTAAGATGGTTGACATATATATCCGTCTTATTGTTAAGGTCGACATCAGCTTTGATATTAGTACTGAAGTTCGTCACGGGATAAGGCAGCATCTCTGGCATGGAAATCATACCTTTGTTATATTTAATCTCGGCGTTGACAGCCGGCATGGAGTTTTCGTTATATGTTCCCTCGACATTTGCAGCAAGATAAAGTTCGCCTCTCACATCAATTCCGTCGAGTAATTCTTCACGCATCGAAGCTGGTATAAGTTCGATAAGCTCTTCAACTATTAAGGTATTTGTTTTTATGTCAAGGTCAACAAGAATATCGTCATTTGGCATCGCAACCTCGCCGATCATATCAATGAAGATATTGTTGAACGCTAATTGTGATGCTCCGAGTTTTACATTCATCGTGCTCAACGTAGCATCTAAAGGTGTTATAAGTTTGACATCGGCTTTGTTGACGTATGTTTCATTATCCATCACGAACGACATATCATCGAGACCAAGTTCGAGATTTCCTTTCACCACGTCAAGGTCATTGATATCGCCGTTATATTTGAAGTTCAAGTTACTAAGTTCGGCATATTGTCCATCGCCTTCATAATTCAGGAAAGAAGAAGAAGCTTCAACATCGGCTTTAATCTTTTCGCCGATCATATTGACATCTCCTTTAAATTTCAAGGCGTCAAGATTTACATTCATCGCCGAGTTTTCTGACGTTTGTTTATATATGATATTATTCAATGATGCCACGACATTTCCCGTCAAGGCATCACCTTTCATTTTGGCTTTAGCCGACAAATCAAATCCGTTGATATCGGCGATCATATTTTGCGAGAGGTCGGTATAATTAAGATTTACATCATTGAGTTTCAAGTTTGCCAAATCGATACCATACGTAAACTCTGAAGTATCTTCAACGGTATCGGGTTCCGACGGCGGGAAAATATCAAGGTTGGTCATTCCGTGCTCATCGATGAAGAGGTTAACGCAGCCACCATCGAGATAGCATTCGTCGATAAGTACCAAGTTCTCATTAAGGAACTTTTTTATATCCACTGTAACAACACATTCATCGATATATGCGAGTGTATCAGAAGGAGCGTCTTCCATCGGGTTGATGAGAAGCACATCATTGATTTTCAACCCTACTTCAGGGAATGTCTTGACAATAGTGAGTTCAGCTTGTTCTATATCGAAATCGCAGGTGATAAAGTTAGGAGCTTGGTTTCTTACGATTGAAGTAAGACGTGCAGGTGTCAACACCAACCATGAGGCTATGGCAACTACAATTATTACGAGTCCTAAAAGAGATCCTAACGTTATCAGTGTTATTTTCAGTGGTTTTTTCATTGTGTTTAAGTTTGTAGTTTAGGGTTTAAAGTTTAAGGCTTAAAGTTATGTATTACACTATAAAGTATTAAGGTAACTACTATAGATTTATAGAAGTTACCTTAAAAAATCATTCTGCTCTGACGAGATGATATGTGGCTCTAAATGCATCATTATTATACTTGAATGTTGTAGAAGTCAATTCTAAGATATTACAATATTGAGGCACTATTCCGCCGATTTCCATCTCTTGATATTGGAAAAACTTATCATCTGATTCTTCATCGAATTCCCATGTAAATTTCTGGGCTTCATCTTCTGTGACATCATCTCTGAGATCCCATGACTTACCAGTTCCGTCGCTGTAATAGACTTCAAAATATTGTCCGTCGGTTGTCATCCATCTGCCATAGATTTGTGACTTGTCGATCTCTGCATCTTCATTGCCTATAAGTCCGCCGCATGATGTAAAGACTAAGGCGATCAACGCTAATGCTATTAAACTTAACTTTTTCATACTATAGATTCTAATTGTTAATGGTAAATTGTAAACTAAAGAGACGTGACAATGTTTATTTTTTAAATCATTGACGCGTCTCCATAATTGTTAATTGTTAATTATTAATTGTAAATTGTAAATTGATCATTTTGCTGCTATCATCTCGATTTCTACGAGGACTTCTTTAGGAAGAGTTCTCACCGCGAAAGCTGCTCTTGCAGGAGGATTTTGTGAGAAGCGTTTTCCATAAACTTCGTTCATTGCTGAGAAGTTTGCCATATCGCTGAGCAAGCAGGTAGATTTTACCACGTTGTCGAAGGTATATCCAGCTTCTGTCAAGATACCTTCAAGGTTTTTCATGACTTGTTCCGTCTGTTCGTAGATACCACCTTCAACGATGTTACCTGTTTCAGGATTGATAGGAATCTGTCCTGAGATGAATAACATTCCGTTCACTTCGATAGCTTGGCTGTAAGGTCCGATTGCGCCAGGAGCGTTTTTTGTTGCGATAACTTTTTTCATTTGTTAATATTTTTTAGTTGTTTATTATAATTTATCGTTTGAACCAAGCACGTTGATAATTTTATGCATATAAAGTTCTTTCATACTTGCACGTGCTGGGCCTAAATATTTACGAGGGTCGAATTCACCAGGTTTTTCCGCTAATGTCTTACGTACCGCCGCTGTCATGGCGAGACGGCTGTCGGAGTCGATATTGATTTTGCATACTGCCGACTTAGAAGCTTTACGGAGTTGTTCTTCAGGGATACCTACGGCTGCCACCAATTTACCGCCATATTTGTTGATGGTATCTACGTCGTCTTGCGGCACTGATGATGATCCGTGGAGTACGATAGGGAATCCTGGGAGTTCTTTTTCTATAGCTTCCAATACGTCGAATGCCAATGGAGGAGGAAGCAGTCTACCTGTTTCAGGATCTACTGTACATTGTTCTGGTGTGAATTTATAAGCGCCATGTGATGTTCCGATAGAGATTGCCAATGAATCGCAGCCTGTCTTGGTGACGAAATCGACGACTTCTTCAGGTTTTGTATAATGGCTTTCTTCTGCGCTTACTTCGTCTTCCACGCCTGCCAATACGCCGAGTTCACCTTCAACTGTTACATCGAACTGATGTGCGTATTCAACGACTTTCTTTGTAAGAGCCACGTTCTCCTCGTATGGAAGATGAGAACCGTCGATCATAACTGAAGAGAAGCCCATATCGATACATGATTTGCATGTTTCGAAACTGTCGCCGTGGTCTAAGTGAAGCACTATCTCAGGTTTTTCGCATCCTAATTCTTTTGCGTATTCCACCGCACCTTCTGCCATATAGCGGAGCAAAGTCTGGTTAGCGTAGTCACGAGCGCCTTTCGACACTTGTAAGATAACAGGTGATTTTGTTTCGACAGCAGCCATCACTATAGCTTGAAGTTGTTCCATATTGTTGAAGTTAAATGCCGGTATAGCATAACCGCCTTTAACAGCCTTGGCGAACATCTCGCGTGTGTTCACCAAACCTAATGTTTTATAACTAATCATAATATATTTGTTTTAAAGTTAATATCGTTTTTGTTTATGGTAATTAATCATCAATTGTTTTTACTTCTAATCTTAGAGATTCTATCCAACAAGGAGAATGTTTCTCGAGATTCTTCGGTCTCGTCATTTCTTGCCGAGATGAGTAGCAGTTTGTCGTTTTTCCTCAGGAAGAGTTTTCCATTAGGGACGATAAACTTACCTTTACGTTCCACTATCATCACCAATGTTCCTTCCGGCAAAGGATAATCTTTAAGGTAGGCTTCGTCTTTCACGACTTGCTGTTGCAATATTGTATTCAGTTCTTCCGGTATATCCACTCCGAAGTTCTCCGGGAGATCGTCTTTTTCAGTACTTAGCTTAAGCATATTAGCGACTTTCGGTATTGTCGTTCCTTGGATGACAAGTGAGGTCAGGGTGATAAAGAACACCATATTGAATATGAACTCACCGCCCGGCACACCTTCCACCACCGGATATGTCGCGAATATGATAGGTGCGGCACCTCTCAATCCCACCCATGAGATAAACAACTTAGCTTTCTTTTCTATCCCTTTAAAAGGAATTAAGCACAGCCACACCGCCAACGGACGACCTACAAGAATCACAAAGACACCCACTATTAATGCAGGTAATGCGATCTTGAACATCTCGTGCGGATTAACAAGTAAGCCCAAGACTAAGAACATCACAATCTGCACGAACCACACTATACCGTCCAAGAAAGAACTGATGCTTTTGTTTTCCACCAATTTCGTATTTCCCATTACGATACCAGCAACATAAACGGCGAGGTAGCCATTACCGCTGAATCTGTCGGTGAATGCGAATATGAAAAAGATAAGTCCCAACATCAGCATAGGATAGAGCGACTTATTCTGAAGGTCAATCTTATTAATGATCCAAACGCATACCTTTCCGAGACCGAAGCCAAAGAGAAGACCGAAACCAAACTGTACTATGAAATTTAATATTATCCTCCACACCTCCACGTCGGCGGTCTCTCCTCCCGATATAATCTGTATCATCACTATCGTGAGCATGTACGCCATAGGGTCGTTACTACCGCTCTCAAATTCAAGTAATGGTTGGAGTTTATTTTTCAGTCCCATTTTTTGTGACCTGAGGATATTAAACACCGATGCCGAGTCGGTTGACGACATCGTCGCTGCGAGGAGAAACGCAAAAGTGAGCGGGATTTGAATCACGTGGGAAAATGCGTGTGATATCACATAAATAAATACTCCGGTGAACAATGTAGTCAGTAAAACACCTATGGTCGAAAGCACTACACCGGGTCCGAGAATAGGCTTAATGTCCTTGAACTTAGTATCCATGCCACCCGAGAACAGTATGATAGTCAACGCCACCATACCGATGATCTGAGCATGTTTGTAGTTATCGAATCTGATGCCTAAACCGTCGACGCCTAACAACATCCCGACAAGGAGGAATACCAACAACACAGGCACACCAAACCTATATCCAGTTCTGCTTAAAATAATACTGACGAACCAAATTACGGAGCCTATCAGCAATACATTTTCCGCGGTAAAAATCATAGACATTGGAATTTTATAACATACTTAAAACAACTCTCATAATGAGAAGTTTTGCAAAGATAACAAAAGTCAACGGATAACAGACAACAAACAACGGATTTTTTTTAAATCTGAAAATCTGATAATCTGAGAATCTGAAAAATTGTTGAACTTTTGCCCTTTGTCATCTGCCATTTCATAAATTGCAAAAAAGACGTATCAATTACACCGTTTATTTTCCTTAGGTGTAATTGGTACGTCTCTACTTAATTTTCAGATTTTCAGATTCTATTTACGTCTCTTAAGTCCGTATGCCAAGCCTAAACCTGCCAAAATCAATAATCCTGAACCTAAAGGTGCTGCACTCTGGTCTGTGTATTGACCACGCAACGGCAAAGCCGGCATTTCGCTGAAGTTACCAGATTCACGATTCTGATTTTCTGCATCTCCGTATGCAAAGAAACCATCTTGTGCGCTTGCACCTAATCCTAATGCTATTACGAGTGATAATGTTACTAATACTTTTTTCATTTTTATTCTTTTATTTTTCTGGCTTCGAGCCTTGAGCCATGAGTTATGAGCGTTTCATGCTTGCCCATTGCTCATCGCCCATTGCTCAGAGCAATTTATTCTACAACTATCTTTTGTACCTTAACTCCGTTTTCGTCCGACATTCTGATGATATAAACGCCAGCTGCAAAATCTGCCGTTGAGATGTTTGCTGATGTGGCGACATTATATTCCGCTACAGGACGACCTATAATATCATAAATGTTAAGCATTCCCTGACCTTCAATGTGGTCAATGCTAATCATGCCGTTAGTGATATATGCGAAATGACTGTTGTCTGTTGACTGCTGACTGTTGCCTAATCTGATAAAGAAACGCTCTTCACTGTCGTTAGACTTTGCGATGAAAGTATAGTCTTCCAACATGAGGTTTGTCTCTATTCCGGTTAAACGGTCAACGAGAGTCATTGTTAAGTAATCGCAACCTTGCACCTCCGCTCCGATTGTGTATTCACCTATTGTAGCCGCTTTGAATGATACCGGGATTTCTGTAACGTCATTGCTCATCGTTGCGATAGCGTAGTTGATGCCGTCAACAGGAATATAAACCATAGGTATTTCAGAGTTGCGGTGTGGTATCTTATCCAAGCCTAAACCCTCATTGAATGAAACGTAAGCCACGTCATTATATTGTGAATTGGCAACGTTGATTTTGATCTGACCGTTGTCTTCGTTCTCCGACCTTTTGGCATCCGCCTCACGTTTGATGAGAAGATAACCAGCTTCTGCTGCTTGAACAAGCACACCTTGCATCGGAGCGATAACATCCGATTCATCCTTCGCAACCCAGGCACCGCTATTTGAAAGGATATAAAAACCTTCAGCAAGCGTTATATTTGCCATGTTTGCCTTACTGATATTATGTGTAAATGGGTTACCTATGAGGTTGAAACCTGAAAGAGAGATTCCTTCTGTAACCTTGACTTCACGTGTCACAACACCATTGTTAAGTGCGCCATTAAACAACAGGTCTGTATCTGCCGTATTTGCATATAGATAACCTTGACCGCTTATTAAAGTAGTGAATATATTGTCCTCAGTATCCTTGACATTCTCCCACATCATTTCGGTTTCATTGTAGTAATAAAGATCGTGTGTACCGTTTATCAAGCCTTCAACTTTTGAATGTTCTACTACACCTTCTATAGGAGATGTAATAGAATACCAACCGTCCTTACCTTCTTCAGAAACTCCAATGATACTCTTCTTGATAGTTGTTGTCAGACCATTATGGAAAAGCTGACCTCTGCCTTCAATAGCGATGTAAGTAATATCTGAGTTTTCACCCATTCCATTTATGTTAAGTGTCGCACTTACCTCAACAGCACCTGTTATGTCGCCTGTAGTATTTACAGTAACTGTTGGGAGAGCATAACCTTGTGATGAGTAATCGTATGAATCGAATGCGAAATGCTCTTCGCCTTCAACAACATTAGCTTTGATATTAGTATTGCCATTGATGGTAACGTTGCCGCAATTGTTTGAAAGAACGTATGAATAGTTGTTACGATCCAGGTGGTCGCCGTCTAATGTCATATCTGTGATGGTGAGGTCGGCGTAGTTCTGGATAAGCATTGCGAAGTCTTCACCTGCCATTTCTGCCACATTCAAAGTACCGTTCTTTAAAACTACGGTGTTGTCTTTCAAGATTTGGAAACCTTGGGTTTGTGTACCGTTAGAACCTACAGCAGGAGAGACGAAAGTATAGGTGTAAGTATTAAAATCTATTGTCAAGGATTTATTGATAACAACGCCCGAACCTTCAGCGTCTCTGAGAATAGTGATTGTTTGATTATCTTCTGCTGCTTCTACTGCTGCAGCGAGAGTTGGGTATGTTTCTGTACCTATTTGAGCTACTGGAGTTGTTGGCACATACGTACGGATAACTTTACCATTGGCGACAACATCTGTATATGACACTTCATTTCCATCAGCAGTCACTGTCCATGCTGGGGTTGTACCTTCGTTGAAAGCAATCATAAGTGTATTGTTGATGTTGATAGTACCCTTATAATTCAAAGAAGTAAGGTCAAGTTGGTCGATATAAACATTTACGACACTTGAAGCTGTGTTATTGTTTTCCAAACAAAGTTCAGCATTTGTATAATACAATCCGTTTTCCGTTGCGCTACTATAATAGAGATAATCATTGGTTCCGTATGTCTTGTTTATTGAAGCCTGATATGTTTCACCAGCTTCTGTAATTACATCACCACCAACTACATAGTAACCTTCATTATCAACATAAATACCTACATCGTACACTCCCTTAGACGAGCCAATAGTAAATTTTCCACTATTTAGAGCAGACATGAACAAATTGCTAAGTTGTTTGAATCTACCAGCTCTAACAAGAGTGTATGCAGAGCTATCAACAGACATCATTAATGAACCATTAAAAGTGCCTCCATGAAACTGGTTTAAAGTACGGTTTGAATAGACTGTACCGTTAAATACTCCATTATAGAAATAGAATTGCGGACAATTTGTTCCATTACTTCCTGTGTGATAAGCGACATAGGATGCATTGAACACTCCATTATAAAATCTGATGATAGGACGGTCTTTTACACCTGACTTACCAGCAGTACGAACTATAGCCTTACCATTAGCAACAATACCACCTGTATTGTTTGGATCTGCATTGATATCTAACGCATAGCTAGCACTTGATCTACCACAATTCTCAATTTGGATAGCATCTTTACCAGAAGCAGCAGTCATGATATAACTACCAAGATCCAGAACGTGATATTCTGTTGATTTGAGAATAATCACATCTGTTAATTCAACGTTCTGTAATAGAGTAAGTGTTGTGTTGTTTGTCCAATTTGCGATAGCTTCTTCAATAGAAGCATACTCTGTCTCGCCTACTTTGGCAACGTTCTGGGCATTCAGATAATTCACTCTCGCCATACCAAAAAAGGAGAGGATCATCATTGTTAGTAGAATTTTTTTCTTCATCTGTGAGTAATTAATTTTTATTAAGTATTTTATTTAAGTAATTATATTTAATGGGTTATAGTTGAAAAATAGTCATAAAAAAAAGAACTAACAATATGCGAAAAATTCGCAGCGTAAAATTACAAATTTTATCAATACATATCTTAATAAATTTTAAGTTTTTTTCCCTTGTTCACAAAATAAAAAAAGGAGACCGAAGCCTCCTTTTTTAGAATTCTCGAACTTTAGAATTCTGGAACTCTCGAAGATATTTCTAAAGTTCCAAAATTCTAAAATTCTAAATTTCTTATAACACTGTGATGCGTTCTGTTGCAACACCGTTAGCTGTCACGATGCGTACCATGTAAACGCCTGCTTCATATTGTCCCATGTTGAGGATTTCGCTGTCTGAGTTGACAACTCTGTCTAACATGACTTGACCTAAAGCGTTTGTTATTGTGATACGTTCGATGCCTTCTGCGCTGATTGTGACGTTATCCTTTGTTGGGTTTGGATAGATCATCATGCCTTCTACGCCGTTTTCATCGATTGATGTGACTGTTACCACTACGAATGTCTCGTCGCTGCCGTATGCGTTTGCAGGATCTGATTCGCATGTCTCACCGCCTTCTTCATATACTGCTGTCATTGCATAGTAATATGTGCCTTCTGCGACGTCGCTATCGACGTAGGTCTTAGTCGATGTTTCGCCGATGACTGTCATATTGTTTTCTGATGTGCCGCGGTATACGTTGTAGTGTGACAATGCGCTTGTTGCTCTCGCTGCGCCCGCTGCCTTGACTTCGCCTGTTGATGCTGTGTATTCGTAATCGGTGATTGCGCCGAGTGCTACTGCCTCGCCCTTAGCGTTGGTTACGTATGCTCTCATCATCCAGGTGTTGCTCAAACCGTAGGATACGATGTCTTCCCATACTGAGCCGTCCATTGAGATCCAGCGGCCGTTAGGATCGCCTGTGTTAGCGCTTACCGCTGCCGGGTAGCTTGCGCCCTGGCTTGTACTGAATGCAATCCATACGTTCATTGTAGGATCTATTGGCAATGCTGCTGTGAGGTCGAATTCTACGAATGCGCCTGTTCCGCTTACTGAATATGGTTGTGAGTGTACCAATTCACCTGGAGCGTTTGTGCCGCCGTAGTAGATGAGGATGTCACCTGATGATGCTGAGTAGTCGAACAATGAGACCTTTGTCATGCTTGTGCCTTCGTATGCTGCCAAGCTTTCTGATGGGAACATGATGCCCCAGTAGAATGATGCAGGTCCGCCGATAGCGTCTTCGTTAGTGCCGTTGTCGTAGTACAACCAGTCGCCTACAGGATTTGGATTGTATGAGAGTTTCAAGGTTACTTCGTCGTTGCCTGTTTGTTCTGCGAACAAGTCTACTGGAGCGACGCAGTCGATTGTTACATCAGCTTCAGCGCATACTGAATTTGACATAGCGTAGTATGTTTGATCTGGTTCACCACCATAGACAACTCTCACGCAGTATTCGTCGCCGACTAAACCGTTCTTGTCTGTGTATGATTCGCCTGCGATTGGTTTGCTGCTTACGAGTTCACCGTTCTTGTAGATCATAACACCAAGTACCTCTGCTATTGGAGCGATGTTATCATCATCGTCGTCGCCGCCAGCTTCTGTATCGAAATAACCGCGGATCATCCAGGTTACGTCGAGACCTGCACCTGTCAATACGTCGAACCAGCCATCGCCATCCAAGTAGATCCAGCGTCCGTCAGCATCGCCTGTATTGACACAGCATGATGCTGGGTAGTTAACGCCATCGTTGGTGTTGAATACGATCCATACGTTTTCGCCGTTTGTTGAAACTGCTTCTGACAATGCGATTTCTACGAAGTCGTTAGCACCTGTGAGGGTGTAGCTTTGGTTGTGTACAGATTCACCTGGAGCGTTGTCGCCACCTAAGCAGATGTCGAATGTGCCGCTTGTTGCTACTCTGTCGAAGATAGATACCTTTGTCAATGCGCCGAGACCTTCGATGTCAGCTGCGCGGAGTTTGATACCCCAGCTGAATGATGTAGGACCGCCGATGCCGTCATATAATGTACCGTCGTCATAGTATGCCCATGTACCTTCTCTTGAGTCTTTTGAACCTGATGTTACTTCAACGTCGTCAACCAAGAGGATGAATTGGTCGTAGCAGTCGAAGTGACGGATAGCTACCCATACGTTTTGACCAGCGTATTCGCTCAAGTTAACTTCATACTTAACCCATGGTGTTGCGCGTAAGCTTCTGTCGCCTTCTCTTGAGCTCTTAGCGTTGATTGACCATTCTGAAATTGTTGTGAAGTCAGCTGCTGAAGTGTTGCCTGCTGTTGAAACAGCTACGCCGAAGTGTTCGTTAGCGTAGTTTTCATCTTGTGAACAAGCCCAGAATGAGAATACTGTACCGTTAGAAACAGCTATTTGTTGTGGAGCAACAAGGTAATCGTCTGGTTCCATTGAAGCCCATGTCAAGTTGCAGAATGATTCGCTCATCATGTGACCTGTGCCGCTGTGTGAATCTACTGCCAATGTACCGTGGTTACCAGCTTCTGTTGAATGATACCATGTGTGGTCGTCGCCGTTAGCGTTGATTGTTGTCCAGCCTTCTACATCGTTATCGAAGCTCCATGACATACCGTCTACTGGAGGATTTGGACCATCACCGCCACCGACAGTAATTTCTACATCGTCAACAACCAAATAGAACCAGTCTGTGCAGTCGAAGTGACGGAGAGCTAACCATACTTCTTGACCAGCGTAAGCGTCTAATTCAGCTGTATACTTAATCCATGTTGTTTGACGTTCACCTCTTGAACCTTGTTTACCACCTTTACCTGTGATATCCCATTCAGCGATTGTTGTGAAGTCTGAAGCTGAAGTGTTGCTACCTGTTGAAACTGCTACACCGAAGTGTTCGTATGGATAAGATTCGTCTTGAGCGCAAGCCCAGAATGTAATCTTAGAACCAGCTGTGACAGCATATTTTTGTGGAGATACGATATAGTTATCTGGGTTGAGTGGTATTTGATAATCTAAGTCGTATGATTCGGAATAGATACAAGCATTGCCACTATGTGAAGGTATTGAAGCTGGGTTTGTATGGTGATTCCAGTTATAGCCGTCACCGTCAGCGTCGATTAATGTCCAGCCTTCCATACCGTTTTCGAATCCGAATGAATAAGTTGTTGTTTCACTTGGATCTGGTTCTTCCTCTTCTTTTGGTAATGACCATGTAAGTTCTACTGCTTCATCTTTGTAATCAGCTGCGAGGTCTGTAACAGGAGCGAAGATGTCTTCAGTAACTTTTCTCCAAGTATATGATACTTCATCACTATCACCCATTGAGTAAGAAGCGATAACTGTTGTTGTGTATTCTGTACCGTCAACCAAGCCTTCATGTTGGAAGTAAGGAACTTCTAAACCTTCAGCTACGATAGCACCGTCTAACATGACTGTATAGCCTTGTAATGCTCTGTTATCTTTAGCTGCGTTTGTCAATTCGATGTCGTCAACTAACAAGATGAATTGGTCGTAGCAGTTGAAGTGACGGATAGCGATCCATACACTTTGACCTGCGTATTCACTCAAGTCTACTTCATATTGTACCCATGGTGTTTGTTCGCGGCTGCCTCTTGCTGCGCCCTTAGCGTCTACCTTAGCACCGATTGTCCATTCTGATACTGTTGTGAAGTCGGCTGCTGAAGTGTTGC
>SUWS01000030.1 GCA_015061365.1 Lentimicrobiaceae bacterium
GGGTAACAAGTTCCAAAGACTCACCTGGATCTGCCGTCAGTTCTGTCTGTACGAGATCTATATCTTCAACTGGATATTTACCATCTGTAACAGTTACAGTAAACGCACTTGTACCAATAGGATTTCCATTTTGTATAGGAGTATAAGTATATACGCCCGGTGTGGCATTGGTAGCATCAATATTCATTTTTTCGTAAAAATCGAATCGAACAATTGGAGCCGTACCCTCACCAGTCACTTCTGTTGTAACACCGTAAACTGAAGCCGACAACGGACATCTCGCAACATCTAAGTTCGTCATTTTCTCGCCAGCAGCTATAGTATGACTGCAACCCGACAAATGGTCTATTGGAGGGAAAGTACCATCATAACTTACATTGAATTGCATAGCACGCGTCTTATATCCAATAGCACTGTTATATAAAAGAATACGTACTTCCAAATAATTCTTTTCAGCGAGAGTCTTAAGGAAGACGGTCTCATAATTAGTTGTCGGGCTTATAGGTATCGTACACTCTTCATCTTCATAAAATTCACCGTAAGGTGAGCCTGTATTATGATTATCGACAGTCCAGTTGCTACCAGATATGCCATACCAATTAGTAGCGTCCGAAGGAACAGGAGAAGCATCGCATCTAATAACATCACCCACCTTACAATTCAACTCATTGAAAAATTCTTGGAAAAAACCTAATGTCTTGCTAATATTTAATTCTATATCCTGAAGATAAACTGAAGTACCTATATATATTCTGCTTTCAGCCACACTCTCACTTGCCCAAGCGGATGCCGTTTCTTTGACACGAGTAAATACTGTATGATTAGCATTCGTAGTACTATTCAGCTCAAAGAAACCTACTTCGCTGTCTGGCGTTACCGCATTATTCCAATCATTCTCCGTGAGGGAAGAGATCTCTTTAGAATAGTTAAAGATGATATATTCCTGTGTTGTCTTGGCATTAGACAAATATACTTTATCGTTTATATTTGTAAGTACAGGAGCAACTGGAACATCAGTACACAAACGTTTTGTCACCTGACGGCTTGGGCTGTACAGATAACCCGAGAAAATTGCAGATTCCACACGAACACGTATATACTTTCCCACTTCCGATTCTTTAGGCACATACACCTTATCGGTAGCACCTTCTATATCAGACCATGTCACATCATTCTCGCTAATCTGCCACCTACAGCTTATCTCGCTCAAATCAGCATTACCACTAAGAGACAAACCTAAAGACACACCTGGAGTTGGAATAGAACTCAGCGTTACTGATCCCGACATCGGAGGAATCATAATTATCACTCTTGTCTGAACCTCATTGTTTTCATCAACAATATAATGACCATCATTACTAATTTGACCTTCCCATGGAGAGGCGATAATAAGAGGCGACGTAATAGTTATAGTACCATCCTCAGTATAAAGACCGGCAATACCTCCCTTTGCAGTTACTTTACCTGATTTAACATTGAGATTTCCACGTGCCGCGATACCGTATGCCCATATACCGGAATTACCTCCAGTCGCATTAATCACACCTTTATTTATAATAATATCTCCACCATTATCCAAGCCTCGGTTGAGTATTGCGGCAGAGCTGTTTGTTGTAACTGTTACATCGCCATTGATTGTCAGAGTCCCATTTACAGTACCTATACCGGTATCGGCCGAGTTGATTTCCACATCGCCATTGAGAGTTAATCCGTTTTTTGCAGAAATGCCAACACACGAACTTGGAACACTAATGGTTGAGAGCGAAACTTCACCGGCTTCTGCATACACTCCATATCCTTCATCTCCTTTTGCAATTGATACTACATCACCTGCCAAATGGATATTTCCTTCTTCTGCATAGATACCTGTTCCTCCTGTAGCATTGATAATTGTTCCTGCTTGCGATGTGATACTTCCACGTGCAGCGATACCGTATGCCCATATACCGGAATTACCTCCTGTGGCTTTAATTACACCATTATTGATAATTATATCTCCACCATTATCCAAGCCTCGGTTGAGTATTGCGGCAGAGCTGTTTGTTGTAACTGTTACATCGCCATTGATTGTCAGAGTCCCATTTACAGTACCTATACCGGTATTGGCTGAGTTGATTTCCACATCGCCATTGAGAGTTAATCCGTTTTTTGCAGAAATGCCAACACACGAACTTGAGACACTAATGGTCGAGAGCGAAACTTCTCCTGCCTGTGCATACACACCACTTCCGTCTTCTCCTTTTGCAATTGATACTACATCACCTGCCAAATGGATATTTCCTTCCTCTGCATAGATGCCTGTTCCACCGGTTGCATTGATAATTGTTCCTGCTTGCGATGTGATACTTCCACGTGCCGCGATACCGTATGCCCATATACCGGAATTACCTCCTGTGGCTTTAATTACACCATTATTGATAATTATATCTCCACCATTATCCAAGCCTCGGTTGAGTATTGCGGCAGAGCTGTTTGTTGTAACTGTTACATCGCCATTGATTGTCAGAGTCCCATTTACAGTACCTATACCGGTATTGGCTGAGTTGATTTCCACATCGCCATTGAGAGTTAATCCGTTTTTTGCAGAAATGCCAACACACGAACTTGAGACACTAATGGTCGAGAGCGAAACTTCTCCTGCCTGTGCATACACACCACTTCCGTCTTCTCCTTTTGCAATTGATACTACATCACCTGCCAAATGGATATTTCCTTCCTCTGCATAGATGCCTGTTCCACCGGTTGCATTGATAATTGTTCCTGCTTGCGATGTGATACTTCCACGTGCCGCGATACCGTATGCCCATATACCGGAATTACCTCCTGTGGCTTTAATTACACCATTATTGATAATTATATCTCCACCATTATCCAAGCCTCGGTTGAGTATTGCGGCAGAGCTGTTTGTTGTAACTGTTACATCAGCATTGATAGAGATAGTTCCATTCACAGTGCCTATACAAGTATTGGTAGATGTGGCGTTAACAGTATTATTGATTGTTATACCATTTTCTGCTGCAATAGCAACATTTGATGATATTACATTGAGAGGCGCACTAACAGTAACAGAAAACACATCAATTGCATAATCTTCCGGATTGTTAAGGGTTAGGATATTACCGCCGCTAATCGTAAGAGCATAATCGCCTCTGATACATTTAAGCGTTTTATTTACATCCATAAAAAGATTTGTATTACCAACTAAAACGATTTCCGCATTGTTAGGTAAAGTACTTGCATCGATCAAGCCAGAGACTTCTATAGCAGAAGTGGTACTCCTCGTCTGTATATCAGGAAATGTAAAATTTGATAGGGACTCTTTCGGAGGTTGAGCATTTTCATAATCATTAGAGATTGTCTCGCCGCCTTCCGACAATGATATCGGAGCTATATGTGTAGTGTCATTTGAGAGATTGGCATCTCCTCTAAAATTGCTCACTCCAACTATATCGTTATCAACACTCGTGTAGGGGGGGGGTAATTTGCGAAGCCGTCACAGTTATCTGTAACACACTAAGTATCACGAGCACAATACTCACAACAAGCTTCTTCAGATAAATTGTTTTCATATCTCTATTGTTTTAGATTATTTCACGAACGACAAAGTTAACAAAATTTATTTTAAAAGAAAGAGAATTACAATTTTTTTTATATGAGACTCATGAAGCTACAAAATTACTTTTCTTTTATCCTTAAGGTTTAATAACAACAAACTTCATAAATATAAAAACTCTGGAACCTTAGAAGCAAATTCCAAAGTTCCAGAGTTTCTGAGTCAAAAATTCTAAAGTTCTATAGTTCCAGAATTCCAAAGTTCTAGAATTCTATCTTCTCATCTGTTGTTGCTGCTGTTTCTGCATCTCTTCCAAGCGTTTCTGGAAGTTAGATTTCTTCACAGGTTTTTTCTTAGCTTGCTCAATCTGTCTGCGTAGTCTGTCTTCGTTGATGGAAATCTTGAAGATATACATCTGTAAGAATGAGAACAAGTTGACTAAGAGATAATAGTAGCTCAAACCTGCCGAGTAACTGTTAAATATTCCGAGGAACATGATTGGCATAAGATACATCATGAGTTTCATTCCTGGCATCGCCTGATCGCCTTGAGCCTGCTGCATCTGCTTATTATTAATATAGGTGTAAAGCAAAGTCGATGCGGTCATCAACAAGGTGAACAAACTGACGTGATCGCCGTAGAACGGAATATTGAACGGAAGATCCAAGATGCTGTCGTATGTCGAGAGGTCGTCAGCCCACAAGAACGGCTGCTGGCGTAACTCGATGCTCGACGGGAAGAAACGGAATATTGCGATCAAGATCGGGAACTGTAACAACATCGGGAGACATCCTGATGTCGGACTTGCACCCGCTTTCTTGTAAAGATCCATGATAGCCTGTTGTTTCTTCATGGCGTCGTCAGGTTTAGGATATTTTGCGTTGATAGCCTCAATCTCAGGTTTCAAGACACGCATCTTAGCCGATGACATATATGACTTGAAAGCGATAGGCATCAGACATATCTTGATGATGAGAGTCAGAATCAAGATTACGACGCCATAACTCCATCCGTATTGTCCTAACCAGTCGAATACAGGAATGACGATAAGTCTGTTGATCCATGCGACTAATTTACCGCCAAGAGGAATCTGTTTCTCAAGGTTTATGTCATATTGTTTTAATTCTTTGAAGTCGTTAGGTCCGAAATAATATGACATAGCGATAGTATTGTCTTCGTTCAATCCGTCGAAAGGAACTTCTATATTCGCACTCATCGACTTCTGATAACGTGCGTTTGATGGTCTTGTCTTAGTGTGCATCTCAACGAAAGCGTCATCAAAACTGTCTTTGGAGACGAGAGCATAGCTAAAGAATTTCTGTTTGAAGGATATCCATTTCACGCCTGAACTCAATTCTTCTTCTGCCTCTGCTGCTTCAGTTTGAGAAAGTGTCTCCACGTCGTTATTGGAATACATATAATATATAGTCTCCACGTTGAAGCGGTCGGTAGCTTTCTCTTGTTTGAGCACATCAACGAACCAATCCATCGTCATGAAACGAGTGTTGGCAGGAATCACGCCTTTGAGGTTGTTGGTCACAATGTCGAATCCGACCATATATTGATCCTTGTACATCGTATAGCGGAACTCAAGATATTTGTCCATGCTCTTGTTACCCTCTGCGTCAGATACGTAAGCGCGGAGCGACATCACTAAAGAGTCTCTTTCACCTACGTTGATATTGTAATCTCCTTCGTAAAGAGAGCCGTTGATATAAGGTTCGAAATAGAGGTCGTATGAATTAATACCTTTACCATCGGCGATGAATTCGAGGTTGAATCGTGAAGTCTCCTCATCGAAGCCAATCAAAGGCAAGGAATCGTAAGTCTTGTAATCTTTAAGTTCCACGGTCTCGACGTATGCGCCTCTCGATGAAAGGTTCATCTTGATGACTTCGTTTTCGAGGACGAAAGTCTTGTCATCACCCATCGAAGCGTCAGCGAATGATCCATACATATTGTAACGGTTCGCGAAGGTTTCGTCTTGTGTTTTAGTTTCTTTCTGTTCGTTCATCATGGCGTTTGTCTCTGCCATGCTGATAGAGTCTCTCACGAAGCGTTCTCTGTTAACTCTGTTGATAGAATCCTGAATGTGACGTTGTTGTGCAATTTCTTCTTTAGAAGGTGTCATCCATACTGACCAACCTATCAATATACCTAGAATGAGGATGATACCAATAAGAGAATTTTTATCCATGCTGTTTCTTTTTAATTTTTAAAGGTGCAAAAATAATACAAACATAATATTCATACTATTTTTACACCTAATTTATAATGATAAAATTTAGTGTTTTGTTGAATTATTTTGTATTCTTATCATGATATTCGAGCATTGCTTTTACAAAACCTACGAACATCGGATGTGGTTTTGCCACAGTACTCTTGTATTCCGGGTGATATTGTGAAGCCACATACCAAGGATGGTCTTCCACCTCAACAACCTCAACCAAGTTAGTATCAGGATTTATACCTGTGACTTTCATGCCGTGTTTCTTAAACTCTTCCAAATATTCGTTGTTAAATTCGTAGCGATGACGGTGACGTTCAGAGATCATAGTCTCGCCGTACGCTTTGTAGAGATTAGAATCTTCGCTTACTCTACATGGATATGCGCCGAGACGCATCGTACCGCCCATATTGACGATATTCTTCTGTTCTGCCATTATGTCGATGACAGGATGTTTGGTATCGGAATTCATCTCGCGAGAATGAGCGTCGGCATAACCGAGGACATTTCTTGCGAACTCAACGACAGCGCACTGCATTCCCAAGCATATTCCCATGAACGGAATCTTATTTACACGCGCATATTCTACAGCGTTGATCTTACCTTCCACTCCTCTGTTACCGAATCCAGGAGCGACCAAGATTCCGTCCAATCCTGCGAGCTTATCCTTCGCGTTTTCTCTTGTAATCTCTTCGCTGTGAATGCTCTTGATATGAACCTTAGTCTCATTGGCGACACCGCCGTGAATCAAGGCCTCACGTATCGACTTGTAAGCGTCTTTCAATTCGACATATTTACCGACCAAACCGACGGTAATATCATGTTTTGGATTGTGAAGATGATGCAGGAAGTTCTTCCAGTTTTCTATGTCAACTTTTTCAGAAATCGGAGTGTTAGTCTTTCTTAGGACTTCTTTGTCGAGACCTTCATCCATCATCAAGATTGGCACATCGTAGATAGAATCGGCGTCGATACATTCTATTACGGAGGTCTTCTCCACATTACAGAACAGGGCGATCTTGGATTTTATCGACTGTGACAAATGTTTCTCACATCTGCAAACTATGATGTCGGGTTGAACACCTTGTTCTTGCAACATCTTGACGGAATGCTGGGTAGGTTTCGTTTTCAATTCTTGAGCTGCCGAGAGATAAGGAACTAAGGTCAGGTGGATCACCACAGAATCCTGTCCCATTTCCCATCTCATCTGACGGATAGCCTCCACGAAAGGCAACGATTCGATGTCGCCCACTGTTCCGCCTATCTCTGTAATAACGAAATCATATTTTCCGGTGTGACCGAGAAGTTGCACGCATCTTTTTATCTCGTCGGTGATATGAGGCACCACTTGCACTGTCGAGCCGAGGTATTCACCTTTTCTCTCTTTGTTGATGACACTTTGATAGATACGTCCTGTCGTCACGTTGTTAGCCTGTGAGGTAGGAGTATTTGAGAAGCGTTCGTAATGACCGAGGTCGAGGTCTGTTTCAGCGCCGTCTTCTGTAACGAAACACTCTCCATGCTCGTATGGATTCAATGTTCCCGGATCGATATTGATATAAGGATCAAGTTTTTGAATTGTTACAGAGAAGCCTCTGCCTTGCAATAATTTAGCCAATGAAGAGGAAATAATACCCTTACCTAAGGATGACGTAACGCCCCCTGTCACGAAAATATATTTTGTCTTTTTCATCTGAAAAAAAGGTTTTTATATAAAATTCTGTTACTATTAGACGGGTTGCAAAGTTACAAAACTTTATTGAGAAAATAAAGACAAAAAAATTATAATTTTTCAAAAAAAATAACGAAGTGACAAGTGTCGACACATATAATCTTCAGGACGGGAGATCTCATCTTTTCATAACAAGAAGTATTTTCTCATCGCCGAAAGAAACAGTTTCAAGCACTTGATATGCCGTCTCCTTGACAGACCTATCCCATAAAGCTTTCTCGACACCCTCTTCAGCCACGACTTTTATGAGCTTATTCTTGCGATCTCTTATCTCGCATCTGCCAGAGACATACGTTATCACGAACAAAGTCTCATCTTTGTTAAAATCGGCGTGATTTACAGATTCTCCATCGCCCACCTTACGAATGACAGTGCCGCTGTCGGTTCTGATGTAGGCTTCTCCATTGGGTTTTATTTCAAAGTAATTCATGTTTTTATATGTCTACAGACAACGTTCTACAGTCAACAGACTTTGATCATTGTATTATTATTATCTTCAATCTGTTATCACCGAAAATTCCGCTATGCCGCAATTCTTAGCTTTGTCGGTATTAGACTTCGGGACAAATTTCACTTCTTTTCCATTAATATTTTTAAACTTAACAACTTGCTCTATCGGATTGTTCTTGATATTTCCGAAAGATGATTTTTTGATTAATACGTCATCAACATAAAATTCATAATCGACGATATGGCGCGACGCATCACGCATCTGATTTGGCGTATATCTGAAGCCTGATATATTTTGTTCTTCCTTAAACGTAATTACAATCGGCTCATCAATATCAAGATAAACCATGGAATTAGTATTACCGTCAAATATCTTATTACTTGAAGAAGTCTGATAATACTCTTTCGGCAAATCCAATTCTTTAACCGTCACATCACTTTTCTTTTTGGAAATAGGATCGTAAGTGATTGCTTTAATGATACCTTTTTTATTAAAAACAAATGCTTTATCATATAGCAAAGAATTTTCATCAGGATTAGAACCGTCTGTAGTGTAATAAATATCAGCCTCATTATCGGAAGATTCTATTGTAACGATATTATCGTAATTACGGGAAATCTTAGGTTCCGTAAGAAGTATCGGAGCACAATAAGCCTCTATATTATTGATACATAAAGGACCTCTGCTTTCTTCAAAATAGATTATCAGTTTATCTAATTCAACAGTATTGAAGCGAACTATTCTTTTATAACCTATGGTCGACAAAGTATCGAAAGGATTTATCTTGAACCATTTGCCGTTCAATTCACCTTCCATATAAAAATCTTTGACTCGCTGTCCGAGCGGAATATATTCTTGCAGCACTACCCTATTCATCTTTACAGGCTTATCAAAAGAAAATGAAATAGTTCCGAAGTTATAACCATCATCAGTAGCCCAATATGTATTCCAATCGTCGTCGATTACGTTCTCTGCCTTAAACTTACGACCTCTTTCGTTATCGAATCTAACTTCAGCGTTTTTTAAGATATTATCTTTAAAATCATTAACAATAACCTCATGCCATTCTGTAGCTCTCAAAGAATCCAAGGCAGGAATTTTTCCGTCGAGGTTTATAGGGAAATTCAAAAGAAGATTAGCGTTATGTCCTACGCTACGATAATAAATGTCAGTCAGTTGCGCTACCGACTTCACCTGATGATCTTCTCTTTTATGATAGAACCATCCAGGACGAATGGAGACATCGACTTCAGCCGGAATCCAATGAGTACCATTTTCCGAGCCGTGATTGAGATGCTTTGTATTGTCGGATAATTCAGGATTTATCATACACCAATCCGTATCGCCAGCCCAGCCTTGTTCGTTGCCGACCCAACGTATTGTCTGGCAAGTGCCACCGAAAATCATCGCATTAGGATGACGTTTCAGAATAGTATCGCGAGCGCGTTCGTAATCATAATATTTTCTTGCGTCGATAGAACGGGTCTCATCAGCGCCGCCATAATAACCGTTACCTCCGTTAGCACCATCGAACCAGAACTCGAATAAGTCACCGTAGTTTTTTGTCAGCTCATCGATTTGTTTGTGGTAAGTCTCAATATAATCTTCTCTACCATATTCCGAATTGTTTCTATCCCAAGGAGAAAGATAGAGTCCGAATTTGAGACCATATTTTTTACAGGCATCGGAGAGTTCCTTCACCATGTCGCCTTTACCATTCTTATAAGGGGAGTTCGCTATGCTGTAATCCGTCGTTTCAGTTTGCCAGAGGCAGAATCCGTCGTGATGTTTTGCGGTAAGTATCACGCCTTTCATGCCGCATTGTTTCAATGTAGCGACCCATTGTTCGCAGTCGAGATTTACAGGGTTGAAAGTAGAAGCCGGAGTGTTACCGTAGCCCCATTCCAAATCGTTATAAGTATTGAGACCGAAATGAATGAAGGCGTAAGTCTCTAACTTCTGCCAATCGATCTGTTCTTGGGAAGGGATAGGTAAAACCGCTTCTGGCTGATTATTTATGACATCATTACATGACGATAGAATTGCTAAAATCAATATGTAAAATACTTTTTTTTTCATAAGTGAAATTTTGTCACGAAGTTAGATAAAAATTATAAACACGAAGAAAGTTCCCATGCCAAAACATGTTCTATGCCGTCTTGTGACGGCATCTTAATATCATCCAATGATACAATTATTTTGCGGTAGTTATCATTTATTGATTTCAAAGCTGAGTATTCACGCGTTATAGTCTGCTCATCTATAAGCATATACGTTGATTGTATGATTTCCTTATATAACCGACAGGAACGTCGTTATTCCAGAAATTATACCTTTCCACTATCTTAATTTTTTCGTCCATACTCGAAAATTTTCTACAAAAATAATATTTTTTCGCCCACAGACGAAAATTTTTAAATAAATTTATTCTTTATCCAATCTCTTTTCTATGTCACAAATTTTACTATCTTTGAGGTTTGAATTTATATAAGGTATTATAAAAAATCTAATCATTATGGATACAAGAATTATTGAAGAAAAATTCAAGTCATTATTTGGCGATAATTATATGGTTTATACTTCGCCTGGTCGCGTCAATCTCATAGGCGAACATACAGATTATAATGGCGGTTTCGTTTTCCCAGGTGCGATAGACAAAGGCATCTACGCTGCTATCAATCCTAATGGAACAGACAAGGTACGTGCTTATTCCGCCGACTATAACGAACAAGTAGAATTTGGCATGAACGAAGAAGACGCTCCAAAAGAATCATGGGCTCGTTATATCTTCGGCGTCTGTCGCGAGATGAAGAAACGTGGCTTCGAACCAAAGGGCTTCGACACAGTATTTGTCGGTGACGTGCCTCTCGGCGCCGGAATGTCATCATCGGCCGCTTTGGAAAGTACCTTCGCCAATGCCTTAAATGAAATCTTCAACCTCAACATCGACCGCTTCGAACTCGCAAGAATAGGTCAATCGACAGAACATAATTACTGCGGCGTAAAATGCGGCATCATGGACCAGTTCGCTTCCATCTTCGGAAAGAAAGGTCATCTGATGCGTCTCAACTGCGCCACCATGGAATTTGAATATTTCCCATTCAACCCAGAAGGTTATAAAGTCGTTCTCTTAGACACTGTCGTAAAACACGAACTCGCATCATCAGCATACAACAAACGTCGTGAGTCGTGCGAAAACGCCTGCGCTCATATCAAGGCTCGTCATCCTGAAGTGAATTTCCTCAGCGACGCTACGATGGCGATGTTAGAAGAAGTCAAATCTGAGATTTCTGAAGAAGATTACAAACGTGCTGTCTATGTCATCGGTGAGAAACAAAGAGTTCTCGATGTATGCGAAGCTTTGGAAAAAGGCGACTATGACACTGTAGGCGACAGAATGTTCGGCACTCACTACGGCATGAGCAAGGAATATGAGGTAAGCTGCGAAGAGTTAGACTTCTTGAACGACGTAGCGAAACAATGTGGTGTGACAGGTTCCCGCGTGATGGGCGGCGGCTTCGGCGGTTGCACGATAAACCTCGTCAAAGAAGAATTATACGACAACTTCATCGCTACAGCAAAGAAAGAATATCTCGCTAAATTCAATCGCGAACCTAAGGTCTATGACGTGGTGATTTCCGACGGAGCAAGAAGGATTAAATAATTCATAATTCACAATTCATAATTCATAATTGTAGAGACGTACCAATGATACCTTAAAAATAAACAATATATCATTGTTGCGTCTTACGAATTGAAAGTTGAAAATTGAAAATTGAAAATTATGGTAGAGACGTACCAATGATTCCTTAAAAATAAATAATATATCATTGTTGCGTCTTATGAATTGAAAGTTGAAAATTATGGTAGAGACGTACCAATTACACCGATGAAAATAAACAATATGTAATTGTTGCGTCTTACGAATTGAAAATTGAAAATTATGGTAGAGACGCGTCGATGACACCAATGAAAATAAATAATATGTCGTTGACACGTCTGAAAATAAAAGATTAACAATCTGGACAAAGACCGTTGACCGTTGTCTGTTGTCCGTTGACAAAAAAAAATAAAACAATGAAACCAACATTATTAGTATTAGCAGCTGGCATGGGTTCGCGTTATGGCGCCCTGAAGCAAATGGACGGCGTTGGTCCTAACAACGAAGCTATCTTAGATTATTCAATTTACGACGCTAAGAGAGCTGGCTTCGGCAAAGTCGTTTTCGTGATTCGTAAAGATTTTGCTGAGGCTTTCGAGAAAGTAAACAACACAGAGCGTTTCGGCATTCCTGTGGAATATGTATATCAAGGATTGGAATGTCTTCCTGAAGGTTATTCAGTACCAGAAGGCAGAGTGAAACCTTGGGGAACATGCCACGCAGTTCTCATGGCAGCCGATGTAATCAAGGAGCCTTTCGCAGTCATCAACGCCGACGACTTCTACGGCAAAGAGGCTTACGAGGTGATGGCAAAATATCTCACCGAATGTGAAGGCAAAGACGGAGCTTACAGTATGGTGGCTTATAAATTAAGAAACACATTATCTGACTTCGGCACTGTTTCAAGAGGCGTTTGTACTCAAGACGAAAATCATTATCTCCAGACAATCGTGGAACGTACTTCCATCGCTAAGACAGAGGACGGTGCTGCTTACACAGACGAAGAAGGCAGTCACCCACTCGACCTCGAGACTTTAGTATCGATGAATTTCTTCGGCTTCACCCCAGATTTCTTCAGACATTCGACAGAAGGTTTTAAGGAGTTCTTAGACACACAGGCAAAGACTAACATCAAGGCTGAGTTCTTCATTCCTTTGATGGTCAACAAACTCATCAACAACGGCAACGCTAAGTTGAGAGTCTTGTCGAGCGACGCTGTATGGTTTGGCGTGACATATAAAGAAGACAAACCAGACGTTGTGGCTAAGATTCAAAACCTCGTTGACAAAGGAGTTTATCCTAATGTTTTATGGAAATAATTTGGTTTAAGGTTTAAGGCTTAATGTTTAAGGTCTAAAATAAACTTATAACTTTAATCTTATAGACTTCAAACTACTCTAAACCTTAAACTTTAAACATTAAACTAATATGATCATGAATATCGAAAGAATAGAACATGGAACTTTAGAAGATGGCGGTGCTATCTATGTTTACAAGCTCACTAACGCCAATGGTGCGAGCGTGACTTTATGTAACATCGGTGCGGGCATCGTCTCTATCGTGGTTCCAGACAAAGAAGGAAAGATGACCGATGTAGTTCTCGGTTATAAAGATTTGAAGTCATATATCGGCGACGGCCCTTGTGCTGGCAAAGTGCCTGGACGTTTCTCTAACAGAATATGCGAAGGCAAATTCAGCATCGACGGCAAAGAATATCAGTTGGTTCTCAACACAGGCGACGGCAAACATCATCTTCACGGTGGCAACGACGGCTTCGCTAATCAGTTATGGTGCGGAGAAATCAACGATGCTGGTAACGTAGAGTTCACATATTTTTCTGAAGACGGAGAATGTGGCTATCCAGGAGAATTGCTTGCCAAAGCAGAATATCACTGGAGCGACGACAACGAACTTACACTTACCTTAAGAGCAGAGACCAATGAAGCCACAGTGGTAAATCTTACCAACCACGTTTATTTCAATCTTAAAGGCGAAGGCAACGGTAACATCTTAGATCATAATCTTAAGATTTATGCACAGAATTATCTTCCTGCAACAGACGAGCTGATTACCACAGGAGAGATCGCCACTGTGAAAGAAACGCCGATGGATTTCACAGAGACGAAACTCATAGGTCGCGACATCAAAGCCGACTTCCCTGCTTTGGTAAACGGCAAAGGCTACGACAGCTGCTGGGTTCTCGACAATTATAATAAAGGTGTGATACGCCAAGCCGCTACCTTAAGCAACGACGCTTCAGGAATAAAAGTCGATGTCTTCACCACACAACCTGGACTTCAGATTTATACCGGCAACTGGTTAAGCGGCTGCCCAGAAGGAAAATGTGGCAAGAGCTACGAAGACTACGAAGGCGTGGCGATGGAATGCCAGGCCCTCCCCGACTCTCCTAACAAAGCCAACTTCCCAAGCGCGGTGTTACGTCCAGGAGAAGAATACAAAGAAGTAATTAAATTTAAATTTTCAACATTATAAAAAGTTAAAACAATGGAAAAGAAAAAAGGTAATTTCTTAGCAATCATCGTGATGATTCTTTTGTTCGGTATGATCTCATTCGTTACCAACCTTGCATCACCGATGGGTGACATCTTAAAAAATCAATTTGACGTAGCCAACTGGATGGGAACATTAGGCGTTTTGATGAACTTCATCGCTTACGCAGTGATGGGAATCCCAGCAGGTAACATGTTGCAAAAATACGGTTACAAAAAAACCGCTTTGGCAGCTGTGACTGTAGGTTTCGTTGGCGTTGGTATTCAAACCATTTCCGGAACTATCGACAGTAACGCAGCTTTCGGAGTATATCTCCTCGGTGCTTTCATCGCAGGTTTCTCAATGTGTATGTTGAATATCGTTGTCAACCCAATGCTTAACAAACTCGGCGGAGGCGGCAACAAAGGCAACCAGCTCATTCAAGTCGGTGGTTCATTCAACTCATTGATGGGAACTGCATGTATCTTCTTGACAGGTGTCTTGATTCCTAACGGTATCTCAAACGCCGTCATCAGCGACGTATTCCCTTTGATGTTCATCGCACTCGGAATCTTCGCCTTGGCGTTCTTAGTCATCTCATTGACAGACATACCAGAAAATTCAGTACAGAAGATAGAGACAAAAGAAAAGTCACAATACGGACCAATGTCATTCCGTCACTTTGTTCTCGGTGCTGTAGCAATCTTCATCTATGTAGGTGTTGAAGTCGGTATTCCTAACGTATTACAAAAATGGTTACAAAACGGCGGTTTGAATGTCGCTACAGGAGCAGAAGCCATCGCTGGTACTGTGACAGCAACATATTGGTTCTTGATGCTCGTAGGTCGTTTGGCAGGAGCAGCATTAGGCGCTAAGGTATCAGCAAAAACCATGTTGACAACAGTATCAGGTATCGGTTTGATTTTCGTTGTCTTGGCGATATTCTTAAACCCATCAACAGTTGTAGGTCTTCCTGTCTTCAAAGGCACAGAAGGTTTCGGCATCGCACAAGTACCAGTCAACGCTGCCTTGTTAGTATTATGCGGACTCTGCACCTCAGTCATGTGGGGCGGCATCTTCAACCTCGCTGTTGAAGGTCTCGGCAAATACACAGAAAAAGCTTCAGGTATCTTCATGGCATTAGTATGCGGTGGCGGTATCTTACCATTCGTACAGAACTTCGTCGTTGACTTAAGCGGTAACTACTTAGTAAGTTACTGGGTCGTAGCAGCAGGTCTCGCATTCTTGTTGTTCTACGCTTTAGTAGGATCGAAGAATGTTAATAAAGACATTCCAGTGGAATGATTTTGAAAATTGAAAATCTGAAAAACTGAGAAATTGAGAAAAGTAGAGACGCGTCAATTACACCTCTAGAAATAAACAAGAAATGTGATTGACACGTCTCACAAATAATAAAATTGGAGAGGATTTTTTCCTCTCCTTTTTTGTTTTTAAGGGGATTTCTATAAATTGCTTTGCAGGTGATTTATGAATTTTTCTTTGAGAAGATTTTTGTTTTTCTCGAAAGAGCATAGCGAGCTATGTGATTGAAAGAAAGACAAAAAGATTCCAAGAAAAAACATAAAGCACGCAAAAGTTTTAATTTTCATAGTTAATGTTTATTTAAACGGGGAATTTATAGAAGTCCCCTTTAATACAATACGTCTCAAAAATTGTGTCTGAAATTTTTAGTTAGTTTCAGTGACTTTTCCTTTGTAATACAGACTGAACGGCATAAAGGTGTAATAATCCAAAGCGGCATTTCCTGTTGCTGTTATCGTATAAACATCGCCTGATGATGAGATACTTAGATCTCCCGTGAGAAGATATTCCACTCCAGACCAAATCATCGTTATCTCTCCGCTGTAATCGCCGTTGAGCGTAAGCGGCATGTTTCCTGTCGGGATACTTTGCTTGTTGTCTAATTCCAAAATAAGCTGCATCGCATTGGTGTTGACAATAATGTAAGTGTCGTCGTTTTCGACTTTACTGTAAACAGACGTAATCGGGGAAATAGCGTTACCTAAGGTGATGACATTATCAGGTATGATAACTTCTTCGTAGACATCGTCATTACAACTTGTGAAAATCAAAGGTAATGATAGGATAAATAATCCAAATAATAAAAGAGTCTTTTTCATAGCATTTGTTTTTTAAATTTCGATTGAAAAACAAAGCAGAGACATAAATGTTGGCAACGGATTGTTAAAACTTCTTTGTTATTTTATGTCAATAGTCAACGGACAACAGTCAACAGACTTTTCGGTTTCTAATTATCAGTTTATAAAAAGTGTCAGTTATTTTTTTACCAAATCATCCTCTTTTTGTGGAACAAATTGAGTTTTATTTCGTAACTTTGTAAACTAATCGCAATATACGCTAACAACATAAATTTATGAAAAACGGATATTTGGATTTCGACGAATATATCAGGCAGGGCGAGCCGCAGCAGAAAGAACGCGCTGAGGCATGGCGTGTGGCGATAGGATTGCAGGCTGTCGATGGCTTGAAGACTTCCGAATATCTACATGAGACTGCACGTAGAAACATTGAAGGTGAAATCTCCATCGATGAAGCAAGAGACATTGTCAAACAATATTATATCACAAAAACTTCACACGATGAAGACAATCAAGACCAAGAAGAAGCTGATATTGTCTCAAGCAATATATCAAAATTACTTCAAACTGACGCGTTTACATATAGCGTAGCTGGAATATCAGCTATCCATAGAGCGATCTTTGAAGGTGTATTTAAACACGCTGGACACTTTCGTGAATATGATATTTCAAAAAAAGAATGGGTACTTAGAGGCGATTCCGTTTTATACGGTAGATGGCAAGATCTACAAATGGCTTTAGAATATGATTTGGAACAAGAACGAAGATTTGACTATTCATCATTAAATATGGGACAAATTATCGAACGTCTTGCAAAATTCATATCAGGACTATGGCAGATACATCCTTTCCGTGAAGGCAACACCCGTACAACAGCAGTATTTGCCATCAAATATCTTCGGTCACAGGGATTTCAAGTAAACAACGATTTGTTCGAACAGCATTCGTGGTATTTCCGTAACGCTTTAGTCCGAGCCAATTATCGTAATTTATCTAAAGGTATAGCATACGAACCTAAGTTTCTAATATCCTTTTTCCGTAATTTATTGTTAGGGGAAAATAATGTTCTGAAGAACAGATATATGATAATCAACTCTACTGATAGTTTTGATATACCCGAACAAGTACCCGAACAAGTACCCGAACAAGCTGTTGATTTATTACATACAAATAATGTATTGGTTATAAATTTACTTAAGATAATAGGCTGTAAAGAATATTCTATCTCTCAATTAATGGAAAAAGTAGGGTTAAAACATCGACCTAACTTCATAGAATATCATCTTAATCCAGCAATATCAGAAGGTTATATTCGCTTACTTTATCCTGACAAACCTCGTCATCCTCGTCAAAAATATTTACTTACAATAAAAGGATTGACATTATATAACGAATTGATAAAAAATAATAACAATTAATATTTCATCATGGAAAAATTTGAAGATAGACTTAAAAAAATATTACTGCAATATTTAAGACAGGAAAATGTAGTGGGCGAGCGTTTCCCCATCTGTCCTGATGTTGAAGATAAATGGCAGGAACTGTTGCAGGCTTATCTCCCCGACGGCGTGCGCGAGTTTAACGAGTATCCTATGGTGTCGTTGGGCTGGGTCATGTTTATCGGCATGGCGATGGCTAAGTTCTGGGACGAAGACTGGGAAGTTTATGGCGCTCTGAACACTTTGTCGTTATACGAAGGGCTTCGTAACAAACGCGGCTTCGACGAGATGGACGAATATATACTCGAAGATGTGCTTAAATTAGATGAAGAAGGCTGTAAGAAAATGACTGAAACGGTGGCAGAATGTGCTTCTATCACAAACACTTTGCTACGTAAGGAAAACGTAGAACCAGGTACCAAAGAAGCCCTGCAAGCTTATTTAGACAGTCTGCATCAGATGTATCTCATGGGAATGGCTGTACAACTGAACGCCATGGGATATAAGATGTTGGGATTGAATTGATTTATTTTTTGATTATAGAAAACAGAATTGAAATTAAAATAATCACAAAACATTTAGCGAAAAATGAAGAAAATAGTTAAACTTTTGTTAAGCTCATCTGTTATAATACTGATAGCGTCGTCATGTGAAAAAAGATGTATTTGCAGAAACTTAGATAATGGTGCGTCATACGAAGCGTACGGACTATATTCCAAGAAAGACTGTGAGAAATACGGCGAATCACAAAGTGCGATATATCAAGAATATAACATAGAATGTACAATGGAATGGAGGTAAATCATGTCAGATACCAAGCGTTATACAATGACATCTCTTATTATGAAACTTAGGGAAACAGGACAGAAACACCCGATATTTGTCATATTGTCGATTGCTTTTATATTCCGATTATTCGTTGCGATATTACTACCTGATTCCGGAGACTTTAATATTCGCGAACGCTTTCTATATTTCAAGATGCCAATAGCATGGATCGATGAGAGCACAGAATATCTAAGCAGTCAAACATACGACGAACCTCAAGGTATCAGCCTTTTCTATCTGAGTCTCAATTACGCTTGGTTGGCATTATTTAAATTCATTGGAATAAACGACATCTCATGGCTGACATTTATCGGCCGCTTGTTACACGCTTTCATTTCATTATTAGTAATATCATTCGGTTACAGAATGGCGGAACTGCTATCGAACAAAAGAACCGCAATAATGGTCGCATCCGCTTTAGCACTGTTCTGGTTCATGCCATTCGTCAGTATTCAGACAATACCGGCTTTCGTATGCATCACTTTCCTGATGTACGCCACATTAATAATATTACGTCAGGAAATAAACAGATATGAAAGCAGATCCACCAACGTACACCGAACATCGTTCATCATCGCAGGTTTTTTCTTAGGATTAGGATTCTCAACATATTACCTATGTATGCCTTACATCTTGGGAATCATCCTCGCCTTGATGTTACGTAAAAATATCAAAAACGCACTGACAACATTACTTGGATTTATCATTTCAATATCAATAGCGTTAGTAGTACCAGACTTATTGGTATGGGGAAAACCATTCGCTGAATTAACAGTATTCATTGAAAATGCCCCGGAACTAACATTTTTCAAAACGTTTTCGCTATTAGATATCGCATTTATAATACTTGCCTTAATATTACCTTTGAGCATCATGTTGTTATGCGGTTTCTTCAAAAACTGGAAGAAGAAACTACTATTGTTCTTGCCAACAATATTTACGATTTTATTTTTCATCTTGTCGAATACCGATGCCTGGTTCTTATTACCGGTATTTCCTCTTTTCCTTTTGCTCGGAATCACTGGATGGAAAGAAATTATAGATAATTCTTCATTTTGGCAGAAACATATAACATTACATAAAGTACTGATAGGAATAAGTTTGTTTTTCAACTTCACATTATTTCTGTTGATTACAATTCTCTCATAATTAATTATTAACCATCCCGACAAAGACGGTTGTCAATTGTCTGTTGTCCGTTGACTTATAAAAGATCATGAATAAAGAAGAAGCTAAAGCCAAGATCGCCGAACTTAGCAGTATAATTGAAAATCACAATTACAACTACTATGTATTAGCGAATCCGACCATCAGCGATTACGACTTCGACATGTTGCTGAACGAATTGATTGCCTTGGAACAACAGTTTCCGGAATTGATACTTCCCGACTCCCCTACCCAGCGTGTCGGTGGCGACATCACGAAAGAGTTCCAGACCGTGAAGCATCGCTATCCCATGCTTTCGCTTTCCAATTCTTATAACATAGAAGAAGTCAAGGAATTCATTTCAAGAATAAAAAAGACCATCGAAGAAGAAGTTGAATTCGTCTGCGAACTTAAGTTTGACGGAATATCGATAAGTCTTACATACGAAAACGGATTGTTTGTAAAAGCAGTGACGCGCGGCGACGGGACACAAGGCGACGACGTGACGGCAAACGTCAAGACGATACGTACAATTCCGTTACGTCTCAAAGGCGATTATCCCGACTTCTTCGAGATGCGAGGCGAAATAATAATGCCGCATAGCAGTTTCAACGCAATCAACGCAGAGCGCGACGACTTAGGACTACAGCCGTTCGCCAACCCGAGAAACGCAGCTGCCGGCACTATCAAACTTCAGGATTCCAAAGAAGTGGCTAAACGCAAACTCGACCAATATTGCTACTTCATGATGATGGACGAGGACAAGATGATATTCAAGAACCATTATGAGAGTCTGATGACTGCTAAAGAATGGGGATTCAATGTATCCAACTTCATGGCGAGATGCAATAATGTTGAAGAGATAGAAGATTTCATCAACTATTGGGATAAGCAGAGAAAAGAACTTCCCTTCGACATCGACGGCATCGTGATAAAAGTCAACGATTTCAGACAGAGAGAGATTTTAGGATTCACCTCTAAGTCGCCCCGCTGGGCAATAGCGTACAAATTCAAGGCGGAAGAAGCCCGCACCAAATTATTAAGCGTCGACTTCCAAGTTGGACGTCACGGAACGATAACACCCGTCGCTAACTTAGAACCTGTTCAACTCGCTGGCACTATAGTCAAAAGAGCCACATTACATAACGCCGACTTCATAGAACAGTTAGATCTTCACTATGACGACATCGTCTGCGTAGAGAAAGGAGGCGAGATAATACCCAAGATAACAGCCGTCGATCTAAGCCAAAGAAAAGAATATAGCGAGAAAGTAACATTCATCACAAAATGTCCGGAATGCGGAACATCACTCGTGAAAGCTGATGGCGAAACTGCTTGGTATTGCCCTAACACTCTCGGATGCCCGCCTCAGATAAAAGGTCGTATAGAACATTTCATATCGCGTAAAGCAATGAACATAGAAAGTCTCGGCGAAGGTAAGGTTGAAGTCCTCTTCGACAACAACCTCATCAAAGATTACTCTGACCTATATGATCTTACTTACGAGAAATTGTTCGGCATAGAAAAAACCATAGTGGTTGACGAAATTAACGACATCACTCGTAAAGTAAGCTTCAAGGAAAAGACCGCTAACAATATCATCGAAGCAATAGAGAAATCCAAGTCGGTCCCTTTTGCGAGAGTGCTTTTTGCTTTAGGAATAAAATATGTCGGTGAGACAACGGCAAAACTAATCACCAAATCGATGGGCAGCATCGATAACATCATAAACGCTACCGTCGAGGAACTTACTGAGATTGAAGAAGTAGGGGAAAAGATTGCTCTATCAATAAAAGATTTCTTCGCCGACGAAAGGAATATACATATTATTAATAGATTGAAAGATGCCAGACTGCAATTCGAACAAGAGAAGAAAGTCGCAAGCGGCAATCAGGTCTTGTCGGGAATGAACATAGTTGTCAGCGGCGTCTTCTCAACGATGAGCCGTGATGAGATCAAACAACTTATCGAGGATCTTGGCGGCAAGAACGTATCCTCCATCTCGAAGAAGACAACATTCGTTCTCGCTGGTGAAAAGATGGGACCAGAGAAACGCAAGAAAGCCGAATCGTTAGGAATAGAGATCAAGTCGGAAGACGGTTTTCTTAAGATGATAGGTAACATCAAAACTGAGAATCAGAATCCGTCATACACACAATTAGAGCTTTTCTGATGACAAAAAAAATCCGCCCGTAAGATGGCGGATTCTTAAACGTATGTAAAGCAATCTATTTTACAGAAATCCTAACATTTGGTTCGGATGCCTTAACATCTTTGTCAAGTCCGAAATTAGGGTTATACTGTCCTCGTGGAAAATCAGAGAAGACATACCTGTTACATTTCCTCGCAGCGACTATATGATCTGTTGTCGCTGTCATTATCGCCGATGCTGCCAACTCCATAAGGACGCCCAACGCACTGCTCTGCCCGCTTTGAACCTGAAGGTCGAGATACAAATCACATTTTCTCTCAAACAAAATCTCGTTGGTCTTCGTCGACTTAACCAAATACCTGATATGTGTCGCTATTCCCAAGCCTTGTTTTTCCCATTTGTCGACAACAGAGAATATGACGGCATCTACGCCGAACACTTTACCGAACATGGAAATGTCACCATCGATGAACAGCTCCGCGTCGTATGCACTTTCATTTTTAAGGAACTCCATGGCGAGATGCGGCGACACCACATAATATCCAGCTTCAACCAAAGGATAACTTATTGAAGTATAAAGCAGATCCTTAGCCTCGACATTAGTGGTATTATTTATCGGCGGCATAACTAAAAGTGACACGGGTCTCTCTTCATACATCTTGGGATATAACGACGCTCGGGTATATGACGACGTTGTAGCACATGAAGAAAACAATAATAACGCCACGCCTATTATCAAAAGGTTGTAAATCTTTTTCATGTCATTGTGATTTTAATCTTTGTAAGAATGGCAATATAAATGTCTCCGACTCAGGATACAACTCTATCTCTTTCTCTAACATCTCGATTCCCTTTGCCGAGAACAATGTCGCATAATCATCGGTATTAAAGACAGACCTCTGTTTTTTCGTAGCGCACTTTTCAAATGAATCTAAGGTATGCTCTTGAAGTAAAAGAAAACCGTACTCAGCACAAATGCCAGGCGGTATGGTATTACGCGTTCCACCCGGATTGTTTACCATATCTTCATACAAGACTACAAGGTCACAAATACTTTCGGGAGTATGCTGGTCATAGTTTTTGTACGTCAATTTTTCATATTTAGACGCACCATTGCTAACTGGTCCCCAATAGTACATAGTCGTAGTTGGCACACACGAGGACAATACCAATACCAAAGATGTTATCAGTACTATTCTTCTCATAACTCAATTACTTTTAAGTCAGTAGCAGAGACAAAAATCTCGTGATTATATATCTCAGCTCCATCTTTAATAACCACGACCTCATGACGGCCTGGCGTTAATGTAATCTGATTATTCGCTGTCTTCTTGATGTTACGTTTTGATTTATAAGTCTTGTATTTAATGGTTTTCATATTATATGTGACATCGTCAACAATAACCACTATGTCACATCTTTTATTTGCGGTGAAACACACGGCAGCCTCATCAGCACTACCGCTGACTACAGAATATGAACCGACGGCACAGCTGCTGAGCGATATTGCCACTAAGGTTACAAGTATCGATAATAACTTTTTCATTTCTCAAGGATATAATAGTTAGACAATTCGTTCGCTGAAAATTCTTCACCTTCGTATGTGCAGAAAGAAATCTCCGACTCCGGCGTATCACCGTAAGACGATGTTACGGTAAGAGTTCCTATCTTGGTTCCTGGGAGTTCCACATTCATTCCGGTTTGAGGATTCTTAACTACTTTACCTTTTTTATAAAGTCCGAAAGTATCGCCTGCTGCAATGCCTTGCGACTTACCGCCGGAGATCACGTATGTTCCGTCTTCAACAGAAAGCACATAACCTTTCCATGGTTTATCCATACATTTATTGATGATATTCTCCACCAATTGCGACAAGGCAGCTGATATAGCCTTATCACTCAATGTTGCGTCGAAATTAGCAGTACCACCTAATCCCAAGGTTGTCTTTGATGTTGTTTCTGCATAACCAGAAGCCTCATCCGAATATATTATCAATCCTGTCGATACGTCGACTAATCTGATACTCACTCCAGCCTCAACGGTCTGTGTCTTCGTTTCTGAAAAGACAGCATTGTTACCTTCTGTCTTTCTACCGAATTTAGTCACTGAACCTAAGATGATATAGTCGGCTCCTATTTTTTGCATATCAGAACCAGATTCCAATATCAGTTCATCCAATCCGTCTCTTTCCAACAATATGAATTTCTCACTTGCAGCCAACTTAGCCGACAAGATGTCGAGAGCCTGTTTACCCATCGGGTCGTTTCCTGCATCGTAAAAGATACCTTTACCGTATTGTGTCTCATTGGTAAATCTACCGATAGCGACCTTTCTCTTCAATGTTTTTTCTGTTTGAGCAAATGACGTAAAACACAACATCATCGCAATCATAATTAGAGTTATCTTCTTCATAGTCTATAAATTTAGTAAAGTATTTATTGAATAACTATTTCTTCTGTTATAATCGTTGTTGTATCTGTCACCACTTCTTCTACCTCAGCCTTATTATATCTCGGTAGCGGTGATCCTAATTTCTCGTTTATGTTAGAGAAGACGTTGGCGATCCACAGTCCTGCGATCACAACGATCAGCATTAGTATTGTGAGGCACCATTTCTGCCATGTTCTCAATCCTTTCTTCGCGAACGGATCGTCGAGTTTCATCTTAGGATATTTTGCAATCTCTGTCAATGTCTCTCCGAAAGGAATGCTTATCTTTGACGTGGCGTTGATAGCCCAGCCGTTAGCATTTAACAACGGTGCAATATTTCTGCGACGCAGTTTCATCCACGCCATCACCATTGCCGGTCCGGAGATGACTAATATGATTCCCACGAATAAGATAATGAGCTGCCACCAGCTAAGGGCGAACAATCCTTTGAAGATGCTTGCCAATGCTGTTCCTATCATACCTACCGCCATACCTATAGCGGCGAAGATACCTGCGAACTTAGCGATGTCGAACGGCGGTGTTGCGGCAGCAGCCTTTGCCTGATCAGCAGTCTTTGTAGGAGCTGCGTTGATGTTTGCTGTGGCGTTGGCCATCATTTTAGCGTCTTTATCTGCCGCGCTCTTGTTGATGAGATTCTCTATCGCCGTTGCCATCCTGCGATATGGCGACCAAAATGATTGCGAGATATTGATAGGGTTGTCAACTATCTTTGTTATCACAGCATCCCATTCCAAACCACTATTATCATAGAAAACACCGTTCTTTCCAACCGCTAAAGCTCCTATATCTCCGACTGTCACGGCAGCTACTATCTGTAATTTAGCAGGTTTCGTCTTCGTTGTACAATCGCAATAAACGAGGTACATCCCGCTCGGTGCCGCCGACGCACTATGTTTACCAGTATCATTGACTCTCATACAGAACTTACATTCTCTCTGGTCGATGATAAGAGTTCCGCATTGGAAGATAGCCTTTATATTTTTATCCTTATTATAAAAATCATTGAATGTCACGAAATTCTTTAAAAGTTTGTAGAAGTCACGATAGATATGCAGGAACTTATCTACCATCTCTATATTGTCAGATTCTTCTTTTAATGCAGCATCTCGTGCTACTAATTCCAAGAGAACTGATTTTTTATCTTGTGCGATGAAATTCTTTATAGCATCTATGCCAAGACTTTCCACAGCAGCACCTGCCTTACCGTTTTTCCATGCGTTGTATGCAGAGAACTTCTCTCCAATCGATGCCCATATATCTTCAGTAATCACTGTTACTGATGGATCTAATATAGATTTGATGACATTGAAGTTCTTGTCCCATGCAGGGTTAATGGCGGCATTAAGTTCTATCTCCGATTTGCCGGTGATATGAGTGAGAGGATAAGCAGCTATCTCATCATTTTTGGTTGAGAGATTTTCCGCGCTGATGGCATCGATTCTTGAAGTTTGAATATCGAGAGATGCCGTACTGCTTGGTGAGAACGCAGCGAGTTTGGAACGCATGAAGAAATCTTTCACTTTAGAATCTAAGGCGTTATATGCTGCAATAACGGCATCGGTCTTATCGCCGTATGGAGCATCCACCTTAGCGTCTGTCCATGACACATAGTCGTTCAGGTTCTTATAGAATGATTCGATTAGGTCTGCATTAATTCCTTGTGCGCCGCTTCTGTCGGTAACACTTCCTATTGTAGCGATTGCAGTAGTGATAGCAGCTTTCAGTTCTGCGTCGTCGGTGGATGCTTCAGTAATGATGCCGTCGCCGTTGAAACGTGTCTTGGCAAATATAGCAGTGATGTCAGCAGTATCTGCCAAAGATATTACAGTACCTTCCTTACCTAAGTTTTCAAGAATCTGCTTTGCTGAAGAATACAGCTTCTTGCCGTTAGCGTCTTCTGTGTTAATAAAGTTGATATCTATGGAATCGGCGCCTTTTAATATAAGGTCATTATCCTTCAACACTGATGTTATCCACTGCGAGACAGCAATCACGTCATTGACACGGAGTTTCCCGTCGCCATCGCAGTCCATATATTTCAGACTCTTATCATCTATTTCTAAACCCGTCGTTGGACAAGAAAGTACTGTCCACATTTTAGGATCGAGTTCTGCGAGATGAGCGATGTCATCACCTGAATTAATTCTTACCCGCGCTGAGCCTCCGATATTTACGAAGTGCCATTTGTATTTTTTATCCTTATTAATAAGTGCCATGATTTTTAAATTTGATTGGCACAAATATAAAGAAAAAAATAAAAACAACTAAGAAATTCTCTCCGAAATTCCGTATTGTTTTTTATTGCCCGAATTTGTCTGTATCAATTCCGCGAGGAACCCCGTAAGGAACAATTGTGTTCCGATAATCATGCAGATAAGTGCGAGATAGAACAATGGTCTGTCAGTCATTCCATACACTGAGTTGAAGATCTTTTGGAACACGAGATAGATTCCCATTATGAAGCCTGCGAGGAAAAGGACTGTTCCTAATCCGCCGAAGAGATGCATAGGACGTTTGCCAAACTTTGAGATGAATGTGATTGTCAACAAATCGAGATAACCTCTGACAAAACGACTCATCCCGAATTTTGTGGTACCGTATTTTCTCTTCTGATGCTGCACGACTTTCTCACCTATATGATTGAAACCCGCCGCTTTAGCGATAACAGGAATATAGCGGTGCATCTCGCCATATACTTCAATATTCTTAATCACGTCATTACGATAAGCCTTAAGACCGCAGTTGAAGTCATGCAGTTTGATGCCTGTCATCAGTCGTGTAGTGAAATTAAAGAATTTAGAAGGGATGTTCTTTGCAAATTTAGAATCATAACGTACTTTCTTCCAGCCTGAGACAAGATCGTAACCTTTGTTCTTAATCATGTCGTAGAGTTCCGGAATCTCATCCGGGCTATCTTGAAGGTCGGCATCCATAGTTATGACCACGTCACCTTCGGCTATTTTAAAACCTTCGTTAAGAGCTGGTGATTTACCGTAATTTCTTCTGAAACGTAAAGCCTTGATGTTTTTATTATTATCTGATAAGTTTTTTATTATATGCCATGAAGCATCTGTAGAACCATCATCAACAAAAATTATCTCGTAGGAGAAGTTATTAGCTTCCATGACTCGTCTTATCCAAGATTCCAATTCCGGCAACGATTCTTCTTCATTCAAAAGTGGTATTACGACTGAAATATCCATTATTCCTTATTTTTATTTTTTGCAAATATAGCAAATATCAGCGAGTATAATAATGATAATACAACATTTATTAAGAACATTGATATTGAGATTGCAAAAGGCGACATCAGTCTCTGCAACATCTCATTATCAATATCATTATATAAGTCTATCCTTGACTCCAAGAAAAAAATATATGATATTAGAAGCACGGCACTCAAAATCAAGGCCGACAAGATTCCTGTCAGAAACGACATCTTGAAAGCCACCCCGAATGAAAAATCTTTATGTACAAATCTATGTTTGAAGAACGCGACTGTAATTGTAGAACCTAATAATGGAAACAAGTATATAAGAGAGAAAACGAAAGATTGCTGTACGTATAGAAAACAATAGAGTAATAAATAAAGTAAAGATGACAAGATACCTAAGATGAATCCTGCGGTAAGTATTGTGGACCAATACTGTTTCGATGTATATGTAGGTTCTAAAAACATAGCAGGTACAAAAAAGGGTAAGCTTGATATCGCACCGCTCAACCATCTACCCTTGCTACCTTCCGGTCCTGGGGGATTTGACAGGAGCTGGTCGTATAAGACTTACCCAGTGCAAAAATACAATTTTTTCTTATACCTTGACATCTTATACATTATTTTTTATAAAAAAAACAATCTACTACTATTCAATATTTTACAAATACAAAGCATAATATACGCAATCAAATATATTCTTTTGTCACGATTTATCTCTAAGAAAATATCATTTCAAATCGATAAAAACCGGAAGATGATCACTATATCCGCCTTGATATTTTGGTCCTATATATGTTCTAAACAGCTTCTTTCCTCCGTATGTCTTATCTTCAACAAAGAGAAATTCCTCATGAAATATCGTCGCCGATTTCTTATCATAATGCAACGACTTTGCCTCATACAAAGATCTACTTATTATAATCTGATCAAAGATCTGCCATCTGTATTGATGTTTCAGAGTTCCGTCAAAACCTAATTTCTTCTCGTCAGTGAAAAGATTCACCAAGGTATCACTTCTCTTAAGTTCATCCAAAGGTTTAGCTCCCAAAACATTCAATATACTATTGTCAGATGGTGTATCGTTAAAGTCGCCCATAAGAATAATCTTAGGGAAATACTCAGAATTAGACACAAGAGAATCCACTTTCGACCTCAACTTACGAGCCGCCATTTCTCTAAGATAAACAGTCTCTTTCTCGCCACCATAACGTGATGGCCAGTGATTGACGAAACAATGTAAAGTATCTCCTACCCTGTCATAAAACTTTGCATATAAGATGTCACGGGTTTTTATCTTTCTATTATCAGGACCTCTTATCTTTATCGCCTCACTATATATAAGTTGCAATTTGTCAATAGAATAAACCATTGCCACATCAATACCTCTTCTGTCGTCGCCTTCATAATGTATCACCCTGTAATTATGATTCCTCAACGGTGTTTCCTGAAAAAGCATAGCGGTAACGAAAGTATTTTCAATTTCACATAGCCCTAAAATAGCTATAGGTTCACCTTCCGATAAGGACAAAATCGTTTTATACAGATTATTTCTCTTCTTGTAAAAACGTGACATTGTCCAATGTTGTATACCTTCTTCCGTATAGTCATTATAGATTTTCGTGGAATCGACGAATGGATCGAAGAAATTCTCCAAATTCCAAAATGCTATTCTTAAATTATCACGATTTTGAGAATAAGATTCACTTATCGTAAATCGCTGTAGTATAATATACAAGAATAATATCGAAAATATTCTTTTCATAAATTTAGGTTTAATTTTAGTTTTATAGTGCAAAAGTATACAATAATTTTTGACAAAAAAAATATTATGAGTATCTTTGTTCGTTTTTTAGAGATTATTTTTTATGAAAGGTCATTTAGTTAAGTTTTTTATCATAGTTTTATTAACATTTGCTCCATTTGCATCATTCTCACAAGCAAAGATTAGGGTAAATATAGAGAATCATATAGACAGCATTTATTACCTCATAAAGTACACGAGCGACAAATCGCATTGTGTAATTGACACAAGTTCTTTATCTTCAGGTTATAAGATATTCTCTAATAAAACAGATTATAACGAAGGTATTTATGTCATAGCAGACAGCAAACAAAATCCTCTTTTTGAAATATTGATAGGCAAGGATCAGAAGTTTTCTATTCACGTAGAGGAACTTATGGACTTAAAAAGTTATGAGGTAAAAGGATGTAAAGAAACCGAAAGTTATTTCAAAGTATATTCAAGAACGTTTTATGACAGACTTCATATCAAAGCCTTGGAAAGTGAATTAAAATATCATCCTGAAAACATAAGAAAAATAGATTCCATAAAAAACGAGTTATATAAATATCAAGAGTCGATGTTACGTAAAGATGATGAATCTTTCCTAAATACATACATTAAATTCACCGAAGACAGACCTATCTGTGATTTACCGCTATGTGACGAACGTATCTTAAATTCACGTCTATTAAAGAATAAGTTAGACAAATATTTTGACAATTCCAGCACAACTCAAACGCCAGAATTGATCTGTAATAAAATTGACGAATTCGTTTTAAGTACAGACGAATGTCAAGAAATCAGAGATTATATATTATGGTATTTATATTCCAAATATTTCAATCCTGAAAAAACTGAGAATGAATTAGTTTACATACATTTAGTTGACGAATATTTTTCCAAATTAGAAATAGAGAACCTTACAGAAAATATCAGAAAAGAGATAATCAGAAGAGCTGATGTTTTAAGGAAGATAACAATAGGGCAAGTCGCTCCTTCATTTCAATATATTGATGAAAATGGCGATATAGTTGATTTAGACGATATCAGATCTAAATTTACAGTTTTATTTTTCTACAAGCCAGATTGTCAGAAATGTATAAGAGACAAAAGGATATTAGGTCTAGTAAAGAAAAGAATAAACAATATAGAAATCTTGCATATCGACATAAGCGAAGAGAATAATAGTACAAGTCAGGATATTATAGATAAATATGACATTATGACAACACCTACTATTTATCTCCTTAACGAAAAGAAAGAGATTATCGCAAAACATATTAAAGCAGAAAGAATTGAGTTTCATATTATCAAAAGGTAAGACATGGGATATTTGAGTAAAGACACCATTTGTGCAATAGCGACGGCATCAGGGACTGCGGCGATTTCCGTAATAAGAATGTCGGGCGACAAGAGTCATGAGATTGCGCTTTCAAGATATATTAAAAAAGGTAAAGAGCTGACTTTGGGAAATATCATTCCGAACAGAATGTATTACGGAGAATTTGTAGATAACGACAACAAATCCATTGATGACGTGATGATTACATTTTTCAAAGCACCGCATTCGTACACTGGTGAAGATTCCGTAGAGATTGTTTGTCACGGTTCGGTATTCATTCAGAATAAGATATTAGAAATCCTTATAGACAATGGGGCACGATTAGCAGAGGCTGGAGAATACACCATGAGAGCTTTTGTCAATAACAAGATGGACCTAACTCAGGCAGAAGCTGTTGCCGACCTCATCACATCACAAAACGAGGCAGAACATCGTGTTGCCATGAACCAGCTGAAAGGCGGTTTTTCTAAGGAATTGATGTCGTTGAGAAGTCAGTTGCTTGATTTGACATCATTGATGGAGTTAGAGTTAGACTTCAGTGAAGAAGACGTTGAATTTGCCGACAGGACGAGACTCAACGCTATAGTCGATGATGCGACTGAACACATCAAAAAACTCACTGATTCTTTCAGACTTGGAAACAGCATCAAGAGAGGCATTCCCGTCGCTATCGTCGGCGACACCAATGCAGGCAAGAGCACGATTCTCAACGCCTTACTTGGCGAAGAAAGAGCCATCGTCTCCGACATTGCCGGCACCACACGCGACACCATAGAAGAGACCTTGAATATCAATGGTAAGACATTCCGATTCATCGACACAGCAGGCATAAGAGATACCGACGACACCATTGAAAAAATCGGTATAGAACGTGCTTTCAAGAAGATTTCCGAAGCCGACATCATATTAGGAATCCTCGACCTAAACCAAAGTTCAGACACATATTTCAAATCAGCGAAGTTTATAATTTCCAACGTTAACTTATTGAAACAAAAACTGATATTAATATTCAACAAAGTAGATTTGAACCAACAAGCCATGTGGATGGACACAGAGTATATCATTGACAACCTTCGTGTTGCCATTGAGAGAAACATAGAAGACAACGGCGGCTATATGCTTGACGAGTACAAATACAGCATCACGGGACAAGACTGCTATGATATAAGAAACCTCATCAAATACGATTTCATCTCAGCGAAGAACGAAGAAGACATCGAGAAGTTAAAGAAAAACATAGCGTTCTACGGGAGAGATTTAGTTGTTGGCGAGAACGAAGTATTAGTGACGAACCTACGTCATTACGAAGCATTGAAGAAAGCTTCCGAATCGTTAATGCGAGTCAAAGAAGGTTTATTATCAGGACTTTCCACCGAATTTGTAGCACAAGACCTCAAGGAAGTATTATACTGTTTAGGCAGCATTACCGGCGAGATCAGCAGTGTCGACGTGCTTAACAACATATTTGGCAGATTCTGCATCGGAAAATAGTAATCGGTTAATATGTTGATGTTCAGCGTATTAGTGAATTTAATGCAATTCTGTAATTTTAAGCGCAAATTACCCATTAATACGTGATTATCAAAATGTTAACTTTGCTGCATCGGAAAGTAGATTAGCTGATTGTCTGCGGTTTAGTAAAAAGTAAATTTTGCCCTCAGCTGTTTCCCAAAATAGTAGAAAATAGCTGAGGGGGCAAAATACGTATCATGAAATTATGTATTCATATTATCTTGTACTATTTTCTTAATTTTCTCAATGGCGAAAGCTATTCTATCAACTTTGTCAATAGAATCTTCTTGTTCAACATCCCATACTTCGTTGGTTTCTTGATGATAATAAATGAAGCCTGTACCTGTTGCAGCTAAAGATGAAATAGGTTTTAGAATGTTCAAATTTTCTCCATAGTTTCCTAGTCCGATAATTTTTTTTCCATCTTTGTCCAATAACTTATCTGACAAGTTCTGGTATATTACATTCAAGAAAGGATTCCAATGTAGTCCATTGAATTGGTGCTTATTAAGCGTGGTACAGATGTAGTCATTTGACTTATCCCAGGTCAATTCGCCGTCAGCTCCACGCAACATGTCAGGGTATTTTACAAAGTAATATCGCCAATCGTAAGCATTTGCCTTTTCCTTCTCTGATAGAAAATTATTGATAATGTCATCTAAGGTCTCTCCATTCTTAATTCGTTGAAGAAGACTGCGAAGAACAGCCATTGTATTTTCTTCGAAGTTATTTCTATTGCGGCTTTTATGCAACAGTTGTGACCATGTTGCTCTATTATGGTTCCCCATATAGTAGCGACTGGAATCATTCTGTCTATAATCACCTATAGATAACATTGCACGGTGTATTTTAACAAAATCAGGTGTGCCATCAAATAAAGAAAGGAATGTATCAACCAAATCAAGATGGTCATACCCTAATCCTGAAGCATAGCCGTAAATCAAAGGATGATCCTCGAATTGATGAAGGGATTCTATATCAATTTCTTGTTTCTTCTTTTTCTTCTCTACTTCTTCATAGGTCTGTATACCATTAAACTTGTGCGTTAACGGCTTGTTAATGTTACCTGTCCACATCAACTCCTTTACTTGACAAAGC